>JBIJDI010000404.1:0-2748 GCA_044344235.1 Sulfuritalea sp.
GTCCTCCAGCCCGGTGCGCAGCATGCCTCCCAACTCGGCGACGCGCTGATGCACCGGCCAGATTTCCGCTCGCCCGATCAGGGTCGCCTGCCACAGCGAACCCGGCTCGATCCAGCGCAGCAGCAGTGGCAGCAAGTCGATGTCGGAGGGCATACCCGAGGCGACGCCCATGACGAAGTTGTATTCGGTGTGATCGGTCATGCCGGCCTTGCGGTACATGCCGACCGACCGCACGATGCCGACGTCGAAGCACTCGAACTCGGGGCGGGTGCCGGTCTCCTTCATCACGTCGAGGAAGGCCTGCACCTTCTCCACCGGATTGTCGAAGACCATCGGCGGCCAGGCCCAGCGTCCGTCGTCGCGCAGCTTCAGGTAATTCAGCGTGCCGGCGTTGCAGGCGGCGATTTCGGGTTTGACGCGGCGGATGCAGGCCAGCGGCCCGGCGATGTCGGGGCCGATGACGCCCGTGGTGAGGTTGATGATGACGCCGGGGCAGGCGGCGCGAATTGCGTCGACGATTTCCGCGGCGACTTCCGGGTCCCACGACGGCAGGTGGCCCATGCCCGGTCCCTGCTGGCGCAGATGCACATGCATGATGCTGGCGCCGGCATTGAAGGCCTCGCGCGCGGCGGCAGCCATTTGTGCCGGAGTGACCGGCACCGGATGCTGTTTCGGATCGGTCAGCACGCCTGTCAGCGCGCAGGTGAGGACGGCCTTTTCGGTGGGCTGCATCATGTTTCCTCGATGGTCAATTCGACAAGTATGGCACCGGCTGCCACCTGCTGGCCGGCCAGCACGCGGATGGCGGCGACGGTGCCGGCGGCGTTGGCGGTAACGCGCATTTCCATTTTCATGGCCTCGATCACGGCCAGCGTCTGACCGGCGGCGACGATGTCCCCGGCAGCGACTTCGAGCCGGGCCACGGTACCGGCGACCGCGGCGCGCGCGGTGCGCGGATCGTGGAGGGTTTCGACAACCGGGAAGGGCGACGCTTCGGTGAAAACGAAGACGGCGGCTTCACGCGTCAGAAGCAGCGCGTTGCCGTCGCGATGAATGATGGTGTGGCGGGTGACGCCGTCGAGCGTGTAGCGCAACTGGCCGTGCTCTTCGGACTCGATGCGGAGTTCTGTCGTCGTTACCTGCCCGCGAAGCGGAGTCCCAGGTACGCAGAGCGGAGCGGCGCCGACTTTCGTGGCTTTCCCCTCGAACTCGACGCGCAGCGTGCGGGTCTGCCCGCCGCAAGTCAGTGTCAGATCGAAGCTGGCAGCACTGATCGCGCGCCAGCCGGTACCTCCGGCGAATACCGCCGCCGCGAGTCGCCAATCAACTTCGCTCGGTTGCGGCCGCTGCAGTATCAGTTCGCCGCTCGTTGCCCATTCGTCGAGCAGCGTCGTGTGCATTTGCGCGGCGCGAAAGCGCTCGTGATCGAGCAAGTCGCGCAGCAGGCGCCCGTTGGCTGGCAGGCCCAGCAGCGGGGCGTCTTCGAGCGCCGCCATGAGGCGGCGGATGGCGTCTGTCCGGTCGCGGCCGTGAGCGATTACTTTCGCCACCATCGGGTCGTAGAAAGGCGTCACCGCGCCACCTTCGGCGATGCCGGCGTCGATCCGCACGCCGGGCCGGGCGGCCGCCTGCGGCTTGAAAAGCAGCACCGGGCCGGTCTGCGGCGCAAAGCCTTCATAGGGATCTTCGGCATACAGCCGTGCTTCGATGGCATGGCCGCTGAAACGAATCTCGTCCTGACGCAGCGGCAGCGTTTCGCCGGCGGCAACGCGCAATTGCCACTCGACCAGATCCTGTCCGGTGATCATCTCGGTGACCGGGTGTTCCACCTGCAGCCGCGTGTTCATTTCGAGGAAGTAGTGGCGCAAGTCCTGATCGACGATGAACTCGACCGTGCCGGCGCCGCGATAGCCGACCGCCAGCGCGGCGGCGACCGCATCGCGGCCCATGGTTTCGCGCATGGCCGGAGTGACGATGGGCGAGGGCGCTTCCTCGATGACTTTCTGCCGCCGCCGCTGCGTGGTGCAGTCGCGTTCTCCCAGATGCACGGCATTGCCGTGCGCGTCGGCGAAGATCTGGATCTCGATATGGCGGCCCTGCGGAATCAGGCGCTCGAGCATCAGCGTCGCGTCGCCAAAGGCGGCTAGCGCCTCGCGGCGCGCACCGGTTAGAGCCTCGGGCAGGTCTGCCGCCTCCTGCGCCAGACGCATGCCACGGCCACCGCCACCGGCAACGGCTTTCACCAGCAAGGGGAAGCCGAGCTTCGTAGCTTCGGCGACGAGCTGCTCGTCGCTCTGATCTTCGCCAAGATAGCCCGGCGCCGTCGGCACGCTGGCGGCGATCATGCGTCGCTTGGCGCCGGCCTTGTCACCCATGGCGGAGATCGCCTCGGCGGGCGGGCCGATGAACACCAGCCCGGCGTCGACGCAGGCGCGGGCGAAGTCCGCGTTCTCACTGAGGAATCCGTAGCCCGGATGCAGTGCCTGCGCGCCGGTTGCCGCGGCGGCAGCGAGCAATGCTGCGCTGTTGCGATAGGAGTCGACCGCGGGCGCTGTGCCGATGCGCACGGCTTCGTCGGCGAGCGTGACGTGTGGTGCACCCGCATCGGCGTCGGAATACACGGCCACCGTGCGATAGCCCAGCGTGCGCGCCGTGCGCATGATGCGGCAGGCGATCTCCCCGCGGTTGGCGATAAGGATCTTGCTGAAGCTCATCACGGCGCCCAGGATGGTTTGCGCTTCTGCAGGA
>JBIJDI010000150.1:0-6245 GCA_044344235.1 Sulfuritalea sp.
CCGTCCTTGACTGCATCCAGCACGCCCGGTCCGGGGACGATTTCGCCGGCAGCGAAGACCTGGATCGTGAATTTGCCACCGGTGGCCGCGGCCACGCGCTTGGAAACGATTTCCGCAGCGCCGTAAATGGCGTCAAGGCTCTTCGGGAAGCTGGACGCCAGGCGCCACTTGACTTCCGGAGCCTGTGCCAGGGCCTTGCCCGACAGGGCGAGCGCACCGGTGCCGGCGAGTCCGAGGCCGGCGGATGTAAGAAATTTGCGTCGTTGCATTGATATTTCTCCTCGTTTATGGATAACCAGAGCATTCGCATTGCATGCTGGGGATGTTGCACTATACAGAAACAACTACTTGAATCGAGTGAGGCGGCTGCGATCATCTGCCGCCGGCCACACCGCAAAACGCGGTCTATTTCTTCATTGCCTTTTCGAGCGCCTTGGCCGGGTCGTCATCTTCCGCAGCCGCACCCTTGCCCGGTTTCATGGCGTTCTCAAGTGCCTTGGCAGGATCTTCATTCGCCGCCGGCGTGCTACCGTCGGCCGGCTTGTCCCCGTCCGCCGCCAGGTCCTTCTTCTCCTCATTGGCCTGGTCTTCGGTGGTCATGATCTGAATCTGGCTGGTGTCGCCAAGATCCGTCTTGTCCAGTCCGGAGGTGACCAACTGCGGGAAGGCGATCACCAGGCCGACCATGATGCACTGGATGATTACGAAGGGCACGGCGCCCCAGTAGATCTGGCCGCTGGTCACCGGTTCGGTCATCTTCCCGGTATTTACGTCCTTGTAGGGCTTGAACGGCGCCACTGAGCGCAGGTAGAACAGGGCAAAGCCGAAGGGCGGGTGCATGAAGGACGTCTGCATGTTGATCGCCATCAGCACGCCGAACCAGATCAGGTCGATGCCGAGGGCCGCCGCTACCGGCCCCAGCAGCGGTATGACGATGAAGGACAGTTCGAAGAAGTCGAGGAAAAAGGCCAGCACGAAGACCAGGAGATTGACCACGATCAGGAAGCCGATCTGGCCGCCGGGGAGATCCTTCAGCAAATGCTCGACCCAGACGTGGCCGTCGACCGCGTAGAAGGTCAGGCTGAAGACGCGCGCGCCGACCAGAATGAAGACGACGAAAGTGGTCAGTTTCGCCGTGCTGTCCATCCCCTGCTTGAGCAGCTTCCATGACAGACGCCGCTTCACGAGGGCCATGATCAGTGCGCCGCCCGCGCCCATGGCGCCACCCTCGGTCGGCGTTGCGATGCCGAGGAAGATGGTGCCTAGCACCAGGAAGATCAGCGCCAGCGGCGGGATCAGGACAAAGGTGACCTTTTCCGCCATGCGCGAGAGCAGGTTCAGTTTCGTCACGCGGTTGAGTACTGCCGCGGCGAAGGCAATGCCGATGCCGACCGACATGGCGCTGACGATGCTTTCGTCGAGCGGCTTGTCTGCCGGGCCGGTCATGGCGTAATACACCGCCCCTACGGTCGAAACGGTGGCGAGGATCAGCAGCGAGATCACGCCGCTCTTGCCATCCGGCTCTTTGAACACACGGGCATCGGGCGGCAGGGCCGGCACCCAGTTCGGCCTGAGAATCGAAACGCCGAACACGTAGAGCATGTAGATTCCGGCCAACGTGAAGCCGGGGATGAAGGCGCCCTTGTACATGTCGCCGACCGACTTGCCGAGCTGGTCGGCCATGATGATCAGCACCAGCGATGGCGGGATGATCTGCGCCAGGGTTCCGGAGGCGGCGATGACGCCCGAGGCCAGGCGGCGGTCGTAACCGTAGCGCAGCATGATCGGCAGCGAGATCAGGCCCATCGAGATCACCGAAGCGGCGACGACGCCGGTGGTCGCCGCAAGCATCGCACCGACCAGAACCACCGCGTAGGCGAGGCCGCCACGGATCGGACCGAACAACTGGCCGATGGTGTCGAGCAAGTCCTCGGCCATGCCGGAGCGTTCGAGGATCAGTCCCATGAACGTGAAGAACGGAATCGCCAGCAGCGTGTCGTTGTTCATCACGCCCAAGACGCGTTCCGGCAGGGCGCGGAACAGCTCGGGCGAGAGCATGCCGAGCTCGATGCCGATCAGGCCGAAAACGATGCCGTTGGCGGCCAGCGAAAACGCCACCGGATAGCCCAGCAGCAGGAAGACGACGAGCGAGGCAAAAATGATCGGCGCCATGTTGGCGATGAGGAAGGCGGTCATTTGGAATTCCCTCCGCGGCTGTCGGCGTGCATGTTGTCGTAGGCCGCGACTGAATCCACCACTTCGGGCGCCACCAGATGCGCCTTGATCGCTTCCGCAAGCTCTTCCTCGGCGCTCTTGTCCTGCTTCTTCTCGCCGGGGTCGGTGCCCTGCCCTGCCTGGAATGCCAAGCGCTTGACCAGCTCGGAACATCCCTGCAGCAGCAGCAGAATGAAGCCCAGCGGCATCAGCGCTTTCACTGGCCACAGGATCAGCCCCCCGGCATTGGCCGAGGTTTCGCCGCTTTGCAACGAATGCCAGAAGAAGGGCCAGGAAAGGTAGATGAACATCAGACAGGCCGGAATCAGGAAAACGACCGTGCCGAAGACGTCGATCCATATCTGGTTGCGGCGCGAAAACTTGTTGTAGATGATGTCGATGCGGATGTGTTCCTGGCGCATCAGGGTATAGCCGGCGCACAGCAGGAAGACTGCCGAGAACATGTACCACTGCGCTTCAAGAAAGGCGTTGGAGCTGATGTCGAAGGCCTTGCGGATGATGGCGTTGATCGCGCTGACCAGTACGGCCAGCAAGATCAGCCAACTGACGCTGCGCCCGATGCGTTCGTTGAGCCCGTCGATCAGGTGCGACAGTTTGAGCAGTGCGGTCATGCGGAAATCTCCTGAGTGGTCGGCGTATCGCCGGGGGGCGTGATGGCCATTGCCCCGTGGTACCCATCATGTTTCTTGTTCATGGCCCTGCTGAAGGCCTGAGGCATATTAACCTGAGCTTTCAACATTCGCGGATTCAAGAGCTTCTCCTTGACTGCGTCAGAACTTTGTAGCGGGCCGCCAAAGCTGTGTCGAGGCTTCATTTACCTGCCAAGCCATTGGAGTTGGCTCAGTGGTCAGACCAAAAGTTCGTGGATAATACTGATCACTATTGGCAGTGTCAAGCGTAATTGCGGTTTTCCGCTTCTGACAATCTTCGGATTGATATTGTGGTCAGACCAATGATATAGTGAAACGATGGATGCAAAAATGACAGCGCCGCGGCTTGCCGACGTGGTTGCGCGCGAGATTGAACAGAGAGTGCTCGAGGGCGGCCTTAAACCGGGCGACCGCCTGCCTTCCGAACGCGATTTGTCGGTCCAACTGGGGGTTTCGCGGGCATCCCTGCGCGAGGCGATCCAAAAACTGGCGGCGCGTGGTTTGCTGGAAAGCCGCCAGGGTGGCGGCACCTTTGTTACCGACCGGCTCGATGCCAGTTTTGCCAATCCGTGGGAGGAGATCCTCCGTGACCATCCGGCGGTGCATGAGGATATGCTGGAGTTTCGTTACATGCTGGAAGGGCGCGCCGCCGAGTGCGCCGCCCGTCGCGCCACCGTTGCCGATCGCGAGCGGGTTCGCCAAAGTCTGGCACAGCTCGAAGCCGCCTTTGCCGGCGACGATCTGGATGCCCAAGTCGATACCGATCTGGCCTTCCACCAGGCCATTGCCGAAGCCGCGCACAACGTCATCGTCGGCCATTTGACCGCGAGCCTGTTGCGCCTGCTGCGGGACAATCTGCGCCGCAACCTGAGCGAACTGATGCAGGTGCCGGCGGCCAAGGAAGCTTTGCTTGATCAGCATCGAGCGGTGTGGCACGCCATCGAGCAGGGCGACGCCGAACAGGCGCTGAACGCTGCAGCCGACCACATCGGCTATGTGCGGCAGAACCTGACGCGCATGCTGCGCAGCGACGCGCGCCACAAGCTCTAAAATAGCGGGCATGAACTCGGCACACATCACCCGCTTTTGCCTCATCCGGCATGGCGAGACGGACTGGAACGGCGAAAAGCGCATCCAGGGACACATCGACATCGATTTGAATGCGACTGGCGAAGCCCAGGCGCGGGCCGTCGGGCAAGGTCTGGCGGAGCATTCCTTTGCTGCGGCGTATAGCAGCGATCTGCAGCGTGCGTGGCGCACGGCGCAGATTGCCACCGCCGACCTCGGCCTCGCCGTGTCGCCAGCGCCGACTTTTCGCGAACGACATTTCGGCGTACTGCAAGGCGTTACATCACAGGAAGCGCGCGAGCAGTACCCGGAGGTTTTTCGTCATCACCATGCGCGGACGCCGGACTATGACTACGAGAACGGCGAATCGCTGATTGTTTTTGCGGCGCGCGTTACCACCGGGCTTGAAGCGCTGGCCTCGCGCCATCGCGGCCAGAGCGTGCTGATCTTCACCCATGGCGGCGTGCTCGATGTCGTCCATCGCGCCGCGACCGGCCGGTTGCTCGAGGCGCCGCGCGATTTCACGCTGCCCAATGCCGCTTTCAATTGGCTGGAACACGGCCCCGATGGCTGGCGGCTGATTTCATGGGCCGACTGCGGTCACCTGAATCGGGCGCTGGACGAGGTGCTGGACTAGGCGGGTGATCGGCAGCTGAATTTGGGGTGGCGGGGGGCGGATGCTAAAATTGACCGATTCCCTCCATCTACGGATTCCGCCATGTTTGCCAAGCAGAACACCCTCGCCAAGAGCGATCCCGAACTCTGGGCCGCCATCCAGAACGAAAACCGCCGCCAGGAAGACCACATCGAGCTGATCGCCTCGGAGAACTATGTTTCCTGGGCGGTGATGGAAGCGCAGGGTTCGCAACTGACCAACAAGTACGCCGAAGGCTACCCGGGCAAGCGCTATTACGGCGGCTGCGAACATGTCGATGTGTCCGAACAACTGGCCATCGATCGCGCGAAGAAACTCTTCGGCGCCGATGCGGCCAACGTCCAGCCGAACTCCGGCTCGCAGGCCAATCAGGCCGTATTCTTCGCCTTCCTCAAGCCCGGCGACACAATTCTCGGTATGAACCTCGCGGCCGGAGGCCACCTGACGCACGGCATGGCGCTCAACATGTCGGGCAAGTGGTTCAAAGTGGTGCCCTACGGGCTCGACGAAAATGAGGAAATCGACTACGCGGAGATGGAGCGGCTGGCGCATGAGCACAAGCCCAAGCTGATCATTGCCGGCGCCTCGGCCTATGCGCTGAGGATCGACTTCGAGCGCTTCGCCAAGGTGGCGAAGGCCGTCGGTGCCATCTTCATGGTGGACATGGCACACTACGCCGGCCTCGTCGCTGCCGGTTTTTACCCCAACCCGGTGCCGCATGCCGACGTGGTGACCTCGACCACCCACAAGACCCTGCGCGGCCCGCGTGGCGGCCTGATCCTGATGCGCGCCGAACACGAAAAGGCCATCAACTCGGCAATCTTTCCCGGCCTGCAAGGCGGCCCGCTGGAACACGTCATCGCCGCCAAGGCGGTGGCCTTTCACGAGGCGATGACGCCCGAGTTCCGTAACTATCAGGAACAGGTGATCGAAAACGCCCAGGTGATGTGCAAGGTGCTGAAGTCGCGCGGCCTGCGCATCGTGTCCGGGCGCACCGAGTCGCATGTGTTCCTGGTCGACCTGCAGGCCAAGAACATCACCGGCAAGGATGCCGAAGCGGCCCTGGGCCGCGCCCACATCACGGTCAACAAGAACGCCATTCCCAACGATCCGCAGAAGCCCTTCGTCACCAGCGGCATCCGCATCGGCACGCCGGCCATGACGACGCGCGGCTTCACCGAGATTGAAGCCGAACAGGTCGCCGAACTGATCGCCGACGTGCTCGATGCGCCGCATGATGAGGCCGTGCTGACCCGGGTGCGCGGCGAAGTGTCGGTGATGTGCAAGAAGTTTCCGGTGTATGGCTAAGCGCCAATAACGGAGCCGGTCATGAAGTGTCCCTATTGTGCTGAGCCGAACACGCAGGTGGTGGACACCCGGGAGAACGAGGACGGCGACACGGTGCGTCGTCGTCGTCGCTGCCTGGCCTGCGACAAGCGATTCACAACCTACGAGCGGGTGGAGCTGAACCTGCCCCAAGTGGTGAAGAAAAACGGCAGTCGCACGGAGTATGACCGCGACAAGCTCAAGGCCAGCATGATGCTGGCCATGCGCAAGAGACCGGTCACCACCGAAAGCATAGACCTGGCGCTGGATCGCATCGAGGAAAAGCTGGTGCAACTGGCGCTGCGCGAAGT
>JBIJDI010000305.1:0-3733 GCA_044344235.1 Sulfuritalea sp.
TGATGCGCGAGCTGAAAAGGCTCGACAAGGTCGCCTACATCCGCTTCGCATCGGTCTATCGCAACTTCGAGGACGTCGATGAATTTTCCGACGCCATCCGCGAAATCAAGAAGCCGCGGCAGCCCCGAGCCAAATCGTGATCGGCGCGTGATCGACCGCGGTAGATGAGAGCCGCATGACCTTTTCAGCCGCCGACCACGCCTTCATGGCGCGCGCCCTGCAACTGGCGCAGCGCGGCCTGTACAGCACTACACCCAATCCCCGGGTTGGCTGCGTGATCGTCAGGGACGGTCGCGTCATCGGTGAGGGCTGGCACGAAAAGGCCGGCCAGCCGCATGCCGAAGCCGGTGCTTTGGCGGCAACAGTCGGCGCTGCTTCGCTCTGCGTGCCTGGGAATCCGCTTCGCGGGCAGGCAACGGCGATTGGTGCCACCACCTACGTGACGCTGGAACCCTGCAGCCATTTCGGCCGCACCCCGCCCTGCGCCGATGCGCTGATCGAGGCAGGAGTCGCTCGCGTCGTGGCGGCGATGCCCGACCCGAACCCGCTGGTGGCCGGGCAAGGCATGGCGAGGCTCGCCGCCGCGGGCATACAGATCGCCACCGGGTTGCTCGCCACCGAGGCAAACGAACTCAACATCGGCTTTGTCTCGCGCATGACACGCGGGCGGCCCTGGCTGCGACTCAAGGTTGCGGCGAGCATCGACGGCAAGACAGCACTCAACAATGGTGTTTCGCAATGGATCACCGGGCCGGATGCCCGGCGCGATGCCCATGCGTGGCGCGCCCGGTCCTGCGCGGTGCTGACCGGCATCGGCACCGTCAAGGACGACAATCCGCGACTCACCGTGCGCGAGGTGGAGACCAGACGGCAGCCGCTCAGGGTGGTGATCGACAGTCGGCTCGAAACGCCGCTGGATGCAGCCGTGCTGGAAGGGGGTAATGTGCTGATCGCCGCCGCGGTGGACGACGCAATTCGCAGCGCCGCCTTGCGCGAACGCGGCGCCGAGATCGTGATGCTGCCCAATGCCGAAGGCAAAGTGGATCTCGCGGAACTTCTGCAGGAACTCGGCCGGCGGGGCATCAATGAAGTGCTGGCCGAAGCCGGCACGCGGCTCAATGGTTCGCTGCTGCGCGAAGCTTGTGTCGACGAACTGCTGATCTACCAGGCGCCGATTCTGATCGGCGATGCCGCACGCGGCATGTTCGGCCTGGCGGAACTCACGGACCTCGCCGGTGCGCGACGTCTCAACATCATCGAGCGCCGTGCCGTCGGCGCCGACTTTCGTATCCGGGCCCGTCTTGCTTGATCAGAAAGAAGATGACGGTCATCGCGACTTCGCCGGTCGCGGGCTGCTGATCAACGTCCTGCGCGTGTTTCACATCGCCGGCCTGGCGGGAATCTCGGCGGTGGTGCTGGCCGGCATGGGTGGCGCCGCGAACTGGGGCGCACTGATGTTGGTCTCGGGGCTTGGCATCGTTGCCCTCGATGCCTGGGCAAACCCGTTCTACTTCCGGCAGGCCAAGGGTCTGGGCACCGTGCTGAAGATCTTACTGGTGATGCTGCTGGTTGTATGGGAACCCGGCCGCCTGCCGCTGTTCTGGTTCGTGCTGGCGTTTTCGGTCGCGCTCAGCCATGCGCCGGGACGCTTGCGGCACCGGCAACTGTATTGATCAGTAAGCTGATCAGCGGGGCGCCGCGGAACAGACAGTGCAGCCCGGGTCCTTGGGCACGCGGATTTCGCGCCATTCCATACCGAGGCCATCGAGCAACAGCAGGCGTCCGGCGAGGCTGCTGCCGCAGCCAATCACCAGCTTCAGGGCTTCCGCCGCCTGCACCGTGCCGATGATGCCTGTGATCGGCGCGAAAACGCCCATCACCGCGCAGCGCACTTCCTCGACATCCTGACCTTCGGGAAACAGGCAGTGGTAACAGGGCGCGTTCGGCTGGCGAGAATCGAACACCGCCACCTGTCCGTCGAACCGGATCGCCGCACCGGATACCAGGGGCTTGCTGTACTTGACGCAGGCGCGATTGACGGCGTGGCGCGTGGCGAAGTTGTCGCAGCAGTCGAGGACGATGTCTGACAGCGCGACTTCCTCTTCCAGGCGCAGGCCGGAAAGTCGTTCGGTCAGCGCGATGACATGGCATTCGGGGTTCAATTCGGCCAGCGTGCGCTTGCCGGATTCGCTCTTGGCCATACCGACGGCATCAGTGCGATGCAGGATCTGGCGTTGCAGGTTGGTCAGGTCGACCGTGTCGCCGTCGGCCAGCACCAGTGTGCCGATGCCGGCTGAGGCAAGGTAGTAGGCGGCCGGGGAGCCCAGACCACCGGCGCCGACGACCAGCGCGCGCGCATTGACGATGTTGTCCTGACCTTCGATGCCGATCTGCGGCAGCAGGATGTGGCGGCTGTAGCGCAGCAGTTGGTCGTCAGTCACCTTTCCTGCCTCAACTCGGGCGGGGTTTCGTCGTGGTCGCCGTGGGGATGGTGTTCCCATGCCTTGGAGTAGACCTCGTGCGATTTCTTGATCAACCGTTCGGGAACGCGCATGTTGCGCATCTGGGTTTCTTCGCAGAAATACACCAGCGCACGCATCAGCTTGCTGTAAACACTTCCGTCGAGATGAAAGCCCTGTCTCACCAGCGCAGACTCGAGCCCTTCCAGCGAGTAGTCGCTGATCTCGTACCAGATCGACAGGCTGTAGGGCGCAAGCCCGGTGTCGATATCCATGCCGTCGAGACCGGAGAGCAGTTTGCGGGCTTCCTCGACATGTTCCGGATGCCGATGGTCAAAGCGCAATTCGCGGTGCTTGCGCGTACCGGGTTGCGGAACGAAGGCCGCCGGACGCACGCGGTGCTTGCCGTCGCGCTGTTCATCGCGCAACTCGCGTGCTTTTTCCGGATTCATCTTGCTCATCGCTCGTGTTCCGCCATCAAAGCTTGTGCAGAAATCGTAGCGAGCGGGCCGCAGCGGGGTGCGGCCGGAGCGCAGCTACCGGAATGTACGTGTCTGTACATGAGGATAGAGAGCACCGCCCAAACCCCGATCCGGCACGCGCAGTAGATTTATTCATAAGCTTTAGCGTTTGATGATCTGCCAGACCTTAAGCAGGTTCACTGCCTGTCCCAGCTGGTAGTCCTTGGTCGAGGCGAATTCAAGTGGCGCGCGTGGCGCTTCATCGGCCTCGTCGGTCTTGCCCTTCTTGCCGTTCTTGGTCTGTGGCTTCGGTGGCGCGGGCTCTGCAGGCTTGTCCTTTTCGCCGCCGAGATGACGTTCGAGATCGGCTTCGCGCACGCGTTCGCGTGATTCGCCGTTGGCGGTTTCCTCGACGATGACGTCGGGGGTGATGCCCTTGGCCTGGATCGAACGCCCTGACGGGGTGAAGTAGCGTGCCGTGGTGAGTTTGATCGCGGCATTGTTGGATAGCGGCAGGACGGTTTGTACCGAACCCTTGCCGAACGTCTGGGTGCCCATGACGACGGCCCGCTTGTGGTCCTGCAGCGCACCGGCGACGATTTCCGACGCGGAGGCCGAACCGCCGTTGACCAGCACCACGATCGGCGTGGTTTTGGCGTAGGCCGGCAGGTTCTTCATGAAGTCATCCTTGTAACCCCGCTGATAGTCTTCGGGGCTTGCCGTGTAGCGGCGCTTGGCGTCTTCGGTGCGACCGTCGGTCGAGGTCACCAGCGTCTTGGGCGGCAGGAAGGCGGCCGAAACTCCCACCGCGCC
>JBIJDI010000405.1:0-2730 GCA_044344235.1 Sulfuritalea sp.
GCGGCTTCCAGCTCGGTCTGCTTCTGGCGCAAGGCCTCGTTCTGCATCTCCAGTTCGACCTGATGTATCTGCAGTTCGTGCAGCAGGCGTTGCGCGTCATCGCCCCCCAGTGACAGCCCGGGCGGTCGTTGCGCAAGATTCGCCTCGGCCGCTGCGCGCAGTTGTTGCTTGTCCTGCTTGTCTTTGTCGTTTGGATTCATGGCACTTTCGGCTTCATTTGGTCGGACGGGTTCATGGCTCAGACCAAGCGGGGGCTGACTCCTGTTTTCATCATTCATCACCGGCCAGCGGTGCGCGATCAGGCACTTTGTCGAGGATCGTCCGAAACGCAGTTGGGTCGGCACGCCCTGCGCGTGTGACAAGGTAGTCTGCGGTGGTCAGCGCGGAAATTTTCTCGGCCACGGCGCTCATGACGAACTGGTCGATGGGTACGCCATCCATGTCTGCCATCTCTTGGAGGTGGCGTCGAATCGAATTGGGCAGGGTCAGATTCAAGGTAGTCATTGCTTTCCTCCAGCAGGATCTTCGGGGTAACAATTTCAATGCCGAAGCGGGACGCCGGGCGAAAATCCTTGGCATTGAACGTCACTATACGCCCCACTTGCGCGGCTACCGCCAGTTGGGTTCACCTGGGAGCGCTCTTGATCATGCCGCATCAAGAGACAACAGGTGGTCATCGAGGTTGCTGGCGGCGAACTCAAGAGCCTGCCGCACATCCTCGGCGTCGAGTTCGGGAAATTCCTTGAGAAGTTCGTCCCGATTCGGATAAAGCGCCACCGCCGCGACAACACGCCGCACGGTTAACCTCATACCGCGAATAGTTGGTTGGCCATTGACAATTTCGGGATGAATGGTGATGCGATCAAATTGGGTCATGGCGCAATCTCCTTGTTGTTGAATCTCATGCTACACCCGGGTTTCTCCGAGCCATCAGTGATTCAGTTGCGGCTCGAACAGGATGATCCAGGCCTGACGTGGCGAGACGATCCGCATCGTGCCCGAGGCAGCCCATTCCAGTACGCGTTTGTCGCCGGTCACAAAAAGTTCGGCGCCGGCGGCGACGGCCGCAGCGACCAGGCGGGCATCGTTGTCGTCGACGGGATCGGGCACATCGGCAATGCACTGTGCCTCGCTCCACGAAATGTCGAACAGGGCCGACGCATCGGTCTGGAGCGGGAACTTGCGTGCCAGCACCTGATGCGCTTCCTGCTGCACCAGAGGGCTGGTAAAGAGCCAGTCACGCTCGGCGCATGCCATGACCAGCGACTCGCACAGGCCGGGGAATATTGCCGCGGACAGCCAGACGTTGGTGTCCAGAAAGACCTTCATGACACATCATTCAGCACGTCATCCTCTGTCAGCCAGCCCACAGCACGCGCCGCCGGGCCCAACCGGGCCTGACTGTGGCGCAAGGCCTCGCGCAGACGGTAGGCTCGCAGCGAGTCGCGCACCACTTCGCTGCGGGATTTTCCTGTTATCTCGCAGAGGGCTTCAAGGCGTTGCGCCTCTTGCTCTGATAGTCGTACGGTCAGGGTGCTTTGCATCATCGCCTCCTTGCTGTATTACAACGTAACACAAAGAGTAGCATGAAATCCGGGCGCAAACCCCCAAACACTGGATCCCGGCGTCGCCCGCCGCGTCCCACCAGGGGATACCGTCCCTTTGGGACATAAAGCGGAGTCCCGGGTGTGTCGAGACCGCCGGGATGACGGGCCTACTCCGGGCTGGCGATGTTCACCATCGCCAGCAATATCAATTCCGTATTCCCCAGCGCCGTCACGATGCGCCGGGCATTCAACACCATGCGCTGCGGGCCGAGCTTGGGAAAGTTGTGCTCGACCACATAGCCCTCCATCACCTGATTCTGCGGCAGGATGTTTTCCAGCAATTCGCGCAAGGCCGGGATGTCCCACTGGCCGTTGCCCAGATCGTAGACCTTGCGGCCCACGGTTTGCCCGGCGGCGACCTGGAAGTGCTCGTAGAACGAGCGGCTGGCGGAGATCACCTGCAGGCCGCCATCGAGCACCAGCAGCGGCTCAACGACCGTGTTGACGATGCCTTCGGCCAGTTCCCGCGCCAGTTGCGTCGCCGCCTGCTGCGTCGCGGCCAGTTCTGCCGCTGCCCGCTGCGCGGCCTCGCTGGCGAGCTTGAAGTCGGTCACCGGAGTGAAGGTCAGCACCACGCCCTCGATCACATTGTCCAGCGTGCGGTAGGGCTGGATGCGCGCCAGATACCAGGCGTCGTCGATGCAGCGCACTTCGCGCTCGATGGGGATCAGGGTATCGAGCACGGTTTGCAGATCAGCCTGCAGCGCGGCTGCCAAATGCGCACCGTCAAGGTTGGACGTGATGTCGCTCAGGGGACGGCCGACGTCAGTCCCGATCAGCCGGAACACCTTCACCGCCGGCGGCGTGTAGCGCCGGATCACCAGTTGGTGGTCGAGGAACAGCGTGCCGGTGCCGATGCTGTCGAGCAGGTTCTTCATGTCGTTCTGAACGCTGGTGAGCTGCTCGATCTTGGCATTCAGTTCGGAATTGACGGTGATGGTTTCTTCATTCAGCGATTGCAGTTCTTCCTTGGAGGTTTCCAGTTCTTCGTTGGACGACTGGAGTTCTTCGTTGGTGGATTGCAATTCCTCGTTGGTGGATTTGAGTTCCTCGTTGGAGGCCTGCTGCTCTTCGCTGGTGGCTTGCAGGTTCTCCCGGGAATAGGCCAGTTCGCGTTCCAGTT
>JBIJDI010000406.1:0-2726 GCA_044344235.1 Sulfuritalea sp.
AAGCGGCCGGCGCCGTCGGCCGGGGGAAGAACTCATCGCGATTGGCAGCCACCACCAGCGGGTAGTCGGGATGAACGCGCCACGCGACGAGGATCAGGCACATCGTGCCTAGATCATCTCGTAGGGCAAAGGCATGAACTCAAGGCGGTCGCCGTCGAGCGCGCCGACATGCACTTCGCCTGCTTCCACGGCGCCGATTTGCACGCAGACCAGGCACTCGAAACCGCCAGCCGGGGAGGGCGCCACGCTGACGATCGCGCCGCAGTGCTGGTCGCCGGTTTCCGGGGCATAGACCGAAGTGCCTGGGGCAACTGCCGCTGCCAGTCGGGCGCGAAAAGTACGCCGTTTGACCTTGCCCAGATACTGCGTGCGGGCAACGATTTCCTGGCCCGGATAACAGCCCTTGGTGAAACTGACGCCCGCCACGGCAGGCAGTTCCATGTTGAGCATTTGCGGCACGAACGCCTCTTGTGTGGCAGCCACCACGCGCGGCTGTCCGGCGGCGATTTCCAGCCATTGCCACGCCGCCAGCCCCACCGGATGAGCCGTCGCCGCCAACGCCTGCCAGCGTGAAACGGCCGCGGCCGGGTCGAGCGCCAGCAGCCAGCGCGTATCATCGAGCCGGATGGCCTGGCCACCTTCCACCGCCGCAACGCCGAAGCGCGGCAGTCCGGTGATGACCTGACCAAATGTCGGCGCTGGCGAGACGGCGGCTGGCACCGAATAGCCGATCAGCGCCCGCTCGCCGGTCGCATCGCTCAGCTTGACCTTGGAGCGCAGCACGTACATCGAGAGCTTCTTCAGGATCGCCGGCAGGATGTCCCGCGGCAGCATCAGCAGGAAATCATCGCCATCACGCCAGATCAGAAACAGCGCCAGCAAGCGCCCCTTGGCCGTGCAAAACCCGGCAAAGCGCGCGCCGCCCGGTCCGATGCCGTTGATGTCGTTGGTCATCAGGTTGTGCAGAAAACCGGGGGCATCGACGCCGCTGGCACGGATCAGGCCCATGTCGGCCAGAGGGGCAATGACCGCGCCGTCGCGCGCCGCAGCCAGTTCATCCGCGACCACGCCGAAACGGCCGCCATCCTCTGTCAATCCTTGGGCGGCAAGGAGGGAAATCAATTCTTGGGTCATCAGCGGCGTCCGGGTTGAGGGGGTGACAATGTTATTATCGCGACAGCGGTGCAGATTGCGCCTGCCCCGTCCTTATTCAAGTCTTCATGCGTACGTTCAAACTCATCCTGCTGGTGCTGATTCTCGCATTTCTCGCGGCAATCGCGGGCGCCGGCTGGCTCTCGGTGCGTCCTTTGCCCATGCAAAATCAGCCGACCGCATTCTCGGTGCCACCCGGCGCCAGCCTGCGTTCAGCGGCGCAGGCGGTTCAGGCCGCAGGTATCGGGCTGCCCGCCTGGCAACTGGAGTGGCTGGGGCGCGCGCTGGGACGCGCGGCGAAGATCAAGGCCGGCAGTTACGAGGTGGAGCAGGGCTTGACCGCCCTGGCGCTGCTCGACAAGCTGACCCGCGGCGATGTGCTGCAAGGAGAACTCGTTCTCGTCGAGGGCAAGACCTTCCGCCAGTTCCGCACCGCCCTGAACGAGAATCCCGACCTTGCCCATGACTCGCTGAAACTCACCGACAGCGAAATTCTCGTCCGTTTGGGTGCAAGCGAGCGCCATCCGGAAGGGCTGTTCTTTCCCGATACCTATCTGTTCAACAAGGGCAGCAGCGATTTCGACGTCTTGCGCCGCGCCTACAAGGCCATGCAACCTCGGCTGGCGGGCGCATGGGAGCGCCGCGACACGACCGTGCCGCTGAAAAGCCCCTACGAACTGCTGATTCTGGCCTCGATTGTGGAAAAGGAAACCGGTTTGCCCGCCGATCGGCCGCAGGTGGCGGCTGTCTTTGCCAATCGACTGCGGCGCGGCATGCTGCTGCAGACCGATCCGACCGTGATCTACGGCCTCGGCGAACGCTTCGACGGCAATCTGCGCAAGGTCGATCTGCGGACCGATACGCCGTGGAACACCTACACCCGGGCCGGTTTGCCGCCCACGCCGATTGCCATGCCGGGTCTGGCGTCCCTCCAGGCGGCTGCCACGCCGCCGCCGAGCGACAAGCTGTACTTCGTCGCCCGCGGCGATGGATCGAGCGCGTTTTCGGCCTCGCTGGACCAGCACAACAACGCCGTCAACAAATATCAGAGGCGCTAGGCGAACATGACACGCGGCCGTTTCATCAGTTTCGAGGGCATCGACGGTGCCGGCAAGAGCACCCAGCACGCCTGGGCGGTCGATTACCTGCGAGCGCAGGGTCGCACCGTGGTCGCCACCCGCGAACCGGGCGGAACGCCGCTGGGCGAAAAGCTCCGCGCCCTGCTGCTGTCGGAGCCCATGAACCTGGAAACCGAGGCGCTGCTGATGTTTGCGGCCCGTCGCGAACATATCGCGGAGGTCATCGAGCCGGCCTTGGCACGCGGCGATTGGGTGGTCTGCGATCGTTTTGTCGATGCCTCGTTCGCCTATCAGGGGGGAGGGCGCGGCCTCAGTTGGGAGAAGCTGGAGAGTCTCGCGCAGTGGGTACTGGGCGATCTGCAGCCGGACCTGACCCTGATTTTCGACGCCCCCGTCGCCATTGCCCAGCAACGCCTCCATGCCGCCACCGCGAATCCGGATCGTTTCGAGCAGGAACAGGCGGCGTTTTTCGAGCGCGTGCGTGCGGCTTACCTC
>JBIJDI010000407.1:0-2722 GCA_044344235.1 Sulfuritalea sp.
TGGCGCTAAATGCCGCCATCGAGGCGGCGCGAGCTGGCGAGCAGGGACGCGGATTCGCGGTTGTTGCGGATGAGGTGCGCAAGTTGGCGGAGCGCACGACGGCCGCCACCAGCGAAATCAGTTCGGTAATAGCCGCGATTCAGACCGAAACAACTCACGCAATCACCACCATCAAAGCAGGATCCTTGCAGGCAGGGAACGGAGCCCAATTGGCGAAGCAGGCTGCCGAGGCCTTGGGGCAGATCAAGGAAGGCGCACAGGCGACGCTGGACAAGGTAACTTCCATCGCCAGCACCATGCACCAGCAACGTAGAAAAACCCAAACCATTGCTGAGCTGGTGAGCAGCATCATGGGGCTGGCTGACCGCAATACGGAGTGTTCCAAAAATACCCTGAACGAGGCGACCCAGCTCGATTACCTTGCCATGAATCTGGAGGAAGTTGGCACTATCTTCAAACTCGGGGCCGCCGGAGACCATGCGCTCAAGGTGCATGAGCGCATGCCGGGCGTTGTTCAGGGTATGGCGAATACCTTGTCCAAGGCCCTTTCCGATGCCGTTGATCGAGGGCAGATCAAGCTCGATGATCTTTTTGACCCTAACTACGTGCCGATTGCGAACACCAAGCCGCAGAAGTTCCATACCAAGTTCGACGGCTTTTGCGACAAGTTGTTGCCGGGGATTCAGGAGCCGGTGCTGGATGGCAACAAGGAGGCCGCGTACTCGATCGCTTGCGACCGGCGCGGCTATGTGCCGACGCACAACAACCGATTCTGTCAGCCGCTCACCGGCGACGAGAAGAAGGACTTCGTGGGCAATCGGACCAAGCGCGTGTTTGGCGATCCGGTCGGCAAGCGGTGCGGCGATCACGAACTGCCCTTCCTGCTGCAAACCTATCGGCGGGACACGGGAGAAATCATGCATGACATTTCGGCACCGGTTTATGTCAAGGGCCGTCATTGGGGTGGTGTGCGCATCGGCTATCGCACCGAGTGAATGAGAGCCTTTAGTGCGAAGATTCTGCGGCTCCCGAAGGTCGCTTTGGCAGCAAAGTGGCGTAGTATTGGCTGTCGCGCGAGGGGCTCGTTTGTGTTGCTGCCGGCGCTGAAAGGCTCGTAAATGTCGGAACTCTTCAACAGCATTGACGCTCGGACCCGGTTGGCAGGAACCAACAAGCTGGAGATATTGTTGTTTGCTCTCGGCCTGGACAATCGTACCGGTCGCCGGGAAACATTCGGCATCAACGTTTTCAAGGTTCGCGAAGTAATGCGCACGCCGCCGATCACTTCGGCGCCCGATATGCCTCCCGCGGTGAAGGGCATGGTCAGTCTGCGCGGCGCTCTGGTTCCCGTGGTCGATCTGGCCGATTACATCGGCATGCAGCCGGACAGCCCGCGCGACATCATGATCGTGACCGAATACAACGGTAAGACCCAAGGCTTTCTGGTCGAATCCGTCGACACCATTCTGCGCCTCGACTGGGCGCAAATGCGTGTGCCGCCGCAAATGCTGACCTCCAATCTGGGCGGGCTGGTGACGGCGGTTACCGAGTTGGATGACAATCGCTTGGTGATGATGCTTGATGTCGAGCGGGTCCTTGCGGAAACTGCCAAGGAAGACGACGCCATGATATTCAACGGCATATCGACGCTTGGCCGCGACGATCTGACGATACTGTTCGCCGACGATTCGTCGGTGGCGCGCGGCCAGATCGAGCGGACCCTTGGCGTTCTGGGAGTCAAGCACATCAGCGCCGTGAATGGACGCGCCGCGTGGGACGAATTGCAGCGTATTGCCACGCTTGCCGCGAACACTGGCAAGAGCGTCAAGGACTATGTGCAACTGATATTGACCGATGTCGAGATGCCCGAAATGGACGGCTATCTCCTGACCAAGACCATCAAGGCCGATCCGCGCTTTGCCGGGATACCGGTGATCATGCATTCCTCTTTGTCGTCCATGTCCAACCAGCAGTTGGGCCGTTCCGTGGGCGTCGATGAATATGTGCCGAAATTTGAACCCCATCGCCTGGCGGAAACGCTGGGGCGTCTGCTGCTCGGCCAGAAGCCTGCGGCCGCAACCGCACACTGAACGGGAGAGTCGTTTGCCATGAACTCCACCCAGATCTCCACCGTCGCCGATTCGAGCAGCAATTCCTTGATGGAGAACGTCGATGCGCGGACCAAGCTTGCCGGTTCGAACCGGATGGAGATCCTGCTGTTTTCGTTGGGGACCCATGAAACCTTCGGCATCAACGTGTTCAAGGTGCGCGAGGTCAGCCAGACGCCGACCATCACCAAGGCGCCGAACATGCCGGGCGGAGTTGAGGGCCTGATCAGTCTGCGCGGCAATGTCATTCCCGTTCTCTCGCTGTCGAAGGTCATGAATCTGTCCGACGCACCGTCCGCCCGCGGCAGTTCGATGATGGTGACGGAATACAGCAAGCGCACACTGGGCTTTCTCGTTCACGGGGTTGACCGGATCATCCGCGTCGAATGGGACAAAGTTCGCGCACCGGAGTCCGTGACCGGCGGTTCGCATACCTACATCACGGCGATCACGGAGCTGCCCAATGGCAAACTGGTGTCGATCGTGGACGTCGAGCAGATCATGGCCAATACCTTTGGCGAGGCGGTGATCGGCCAGATCGAGCGCATGCAGGACGCCGATAGTTTCAACGTCTTCTTCGTCGATGATTCCGTCGTGGCGCGCAAGAAGATTGC
>JBIJDI010000066.1:0-9892 GCA_044344235.1 Sulfuritalea sp.
TCCCCAGAAGGGTTCCGCGAGCCTTTAGCGACTTGCCCCAGTCAATTTTGGTACGTATGCGGTAGGCAAACAGAACCTCGGGAACCGTGGCAAACCGGCTGTCGCGATAGCTTCTAAGAAGGAGTTCCTGATCTTCACAACCGTATGGTCCGGGGGACGCATAACGATGCCGGCGAAACCACTCTATCCGGCCCATCCAGGTAGGATGAGGCAGATAGAAGCCGGTCCAGGGGCGCGCGCAAAGTTTCTCATGCGTCAAGGAATAGGGTAACCCGCCCACCAGCCTGTTCTCGGCATCGATCGACACGCAACGGCAAGCCACCAGATTGAGTCCCGGATTCTGCTCCAGCATTGCCAACTGACGGGCCAATCGCTCGGGATGGGAAATGTCATCCTGATCCATGCGGGCAAAATATCGGCCGTGGGCCAAATCAATGGCTTCATTGAGCCTGGCCGCAAGCCCCCGGTTGAAACCATCCGATAGAACCCTGACACGGGAATCGTGAATATCCCCGATACTCTTGGATGAACCATCCGAGGAACCGTCATCGATGATGATCAACTCCCAGTCAGAAATTGTCTGCTGGAGAATCGAAAGGACGGCCGGCCTGAGGTAGTTGCCCGCGTTATATATCGGCATCGCAATAGTGACCTGCGGTGCACCATCACCATTTCCAGCGGAATTCGATGCGATTTCAGGCAACGTGATGTCTCAACCAATCGCGGGTCCGCCGCAGCCCCTCTTCGAAGCCCACCCTCGGTATCCATCCTGTGCGGCTTCGCAGCTTGGTGCTGTCCAAAACGTTGGCATGGACGTCGAAGACCCGGGCCGGCTCATGAACGGAGCGGACAGTGCAGCCGATTTCCTGCATAAGAGGTACCATCGTTTCCAGCACGTCCAGATTGCTCCGTCCTACACCTGAACTCAAATTGTAGGTCTCGCCTGGAATTCCGCCGTCAAGCGCGCAAACAATCCCTTTCGCCAAATCAGCCACATGGATGTAATCCCGTACGGTGCCCTGCGGTCCAAATATCCGGATGCTCTGCCCCTGCATCGATAAAGCCATCGCTGTCGCCACAAATCCTTGGCCGGAAAAGGCGTGTTGCCCTTCTCCGAAAGCGTTCGACGGGCGAACGCACACCACGTTCAAACCGTGCGTGACTGCATACAGGTGGGCATACTTCTCAAGGGTGAGCTTGGTCACTCCATAGGGAGATATGGGGTACGTCGGATGGTCCTCAACAATTGGGAGCGTCCGACCTTCACCATAGACGGTTCCACCAGAGGAAACCAGCACCACCCTTCGACCCTTCGCCGCTACTTCAGCAAACAACTGGACTGTGGACGGCAAATTCTCAAGAAGATCCCCGAGCGGATTGTCGAAAGACGTATTGGGAACTGTCGCATAGGCCAGATGAATTACCGAGTCATGGGTTTCCAGCAAGCGGCGAAGAAGATCGACATCGCCAAAGTCGCCCGCCACATAAGTGGCTTCTGAAGATGGATCCAGTGTGGATGCAGCCCTCCTGCCCATTACCGTGACCTTGGTTCCACGTGAGCGCAGAAGCGAAACCAGGTGCCGGCCGATAAATCCACCACCTCCGATTACCAAGCAACCGCCGTTTGACACCCCTACCCCCGAACCTTATGGACCGCCACCCGATCCTCTATTCAATACACACTCGACCCGCTTTGATTTTACCTTATGTGCTTTAGGCTTCCGGTTGAACACTGGGTGCCGTTGGTGGCTGCGCAGAGCAATGGATACGGGGGCAACGATGCTACGTTACATTCCGGCAATCGGTTGGCACTCTGTCCATATCTCGCCCCACAGCGTGATTATCTCGACCGGTTTCAAGCCGGCGGCACGCACTTCGTCGCGCAACTCGTCGAGGCGGTGCTCGATGAAATGTTCCGCATCGGAAAAGTATCCGATGCCGAGTTCCTGGCGCATGGGGAGCTTCCAGTCGCGCTCGAACAAAGGCACTCGGACTAGGATCTTTTCGGGGGCGGCCTGCTGCACGATGTCGCGCAGGAAGCCCACCCTGTCTTCAATATGCTCGAGTATGTTGGATAGCACCACCACGTTCCAAGGGCCGGGCGGAAGATTGCGCCGGGCATCGGCCTCGATGAAACTGAGGTTGGCGGGGACTGCGCCGGAGCGCGCCTGGGCCAGCCGCCCCTTGTCGAGTTCGACGCCGACTACGATGCTGCCGGGAACGCGTGTCGCGATGCTGCGAGCTACTGCCCCGTAACCGCAGCCGATGTCCAGGACACGAGATCCGGCGGCAATGCGGTCTACAAAGAAGTCGTGATAGCGCATCAGCCGGTGCTTGGGGTGCGCATTGCCGCCGTAGGCCATCGCACGCTCGTTGATTATCCAGTCAAGCTTGTCCTGGATCACGAACAGGCGGCGCAAGGAATCAGCAGGCTTGCTGCCCCGCGACTCCAGCACAAGGAGTCCGGTAATGAAATTCCTGCGCAGGCCGACAGGAAGCAGGCGCCAGAAAGCGCTGAGCAGGTTGGCCAGTCCCAGCATCGATTGCTTCAATTTGGGCGACATCAGCGTTGTGAGACCAGTTGTTGAAACACGGAGCGGTGGCGATCGATCCAATGGCCGATATCGAACCGCTCGACGGCTCGCCTTCGCGCCGCGTCTGCAAATGTGTCGTGACCGGCGGCAATCTTCAGCATGCCATCACCGATAGCCTCGGACGTGGGGGCCCGCGTGGTCTCCCAATCTTCCGGGCAGGGCAGGGCGACTCCGGCCTCCGTGCCGGCCAGTTCCGGCACGCCGCCGCTGTCTGAATAAAGTATCGGCAGGCCGCTGGCCAGTGCCTCCAGCACGGTATTCGGACAGGGATCGTTGTGCTTGGTCATCACATAGGCGTCGGCACCGCGATAGATTTCCGGCGCCTGTTCCTGGGTGTATGCACCAGTGAATTCGACGCGATCCGCAAGGCCGAGGCCTCGCGCCAGGGCTTCCGCACGGGTTCTGGTTTC
Organism: Sulfuritalea sp.; assembly: GCA_044344235.1. GTDB lineage: Bacteria > Pseudomonadota > Gammaproteobacteria > Burkholderiales > Rhodocyclaceae > Sulfuritalea. Next base: position 3,005 of record JBIJDI010000066.1, read on the forward strand.
GGTTTCGATCCAGCCCGCAACCGTGAGCCGCCCATCCAGGCCGCTGTCGCGCGCGATTCTTAACCCGGCGATGGTGCTTTCGAGGCGGTAATACAAGTGCTTGTCGATCTTTCCCGTGAGGAGGAAGCAATAGTCGCCGCGCGCCTTCTGGGTCGCTTCCGCTTGCGGGCGGAAACGGTCAGTATCGACGGCATTGTAGAGAATCTCACCGCCCCCCGTGCGCGTACCGAGAAACCTTTCTGCCGCGCGCTTGCAAAACGCGCTTTGGTAGAACACCCAGTCGGCCGCCTGGTAGGAGCGCGCCATGCGCCGGTTCTGCGCTGCCCAGTCACCCGCATACCACGCCTTGTAGAACACCCCGTTCTGGTTGTGCACCATCGGTATGCCGCGCCGCTTGAGGATGTCCAGAGCCATGCCGGGCAGATAAGGGGTGTTGCTGAGCAGGTACACAAGGTTGTAGCCCCAGCGTACTTCCGGAAAATATTCGCGCAGCCGCTTGACCTTGACCAGTGGACCGCCGCCGTCGCCGCCTCTCGCCCCCCCGTAGTAGACCGAAAGTGGTTCGCGGCGGGGCACTGCGAGGTTGCACAGCACCTGGGCACCGCAGACGGTCCTGTAGGTTTCCCTCAGCAGCCTTTTCGTCCAGGGGTCTTTAAGATGCATCTGCGAGCAGGGGCCTATACACTTCTTCGAAATGGCGACGACCAACGACGCTCCAATCGCAGACTTGGACGGCCTCCCGAGCGCGACTGCGCAGGCCGGCAAGGACCCCTTTCGGCAACGACAGCAGGCCCAATGCCTTGTCGGCAATATCCTCTGCGTCTTCAGGGCGGGCGAGACCTCCTGTCGTCTGGTCAAGGATCAGGTCCGGCGCCATGCCTACGCGTGTCGACACGACCGGTACGCCACTCGCCATGCTTTCCATCAGTCCCATCGGGCCCCCTTCCTCACGCGACGCGACGAAGTACAGATCGAGTGCGTGGTAACACTCCACCAGATCGGCGTGGTCTTGCACGTAACGGTGCACAAAGGGTATGCCGAGATTCTCCAGCCCTTGCTTCACGAAGCCCCGCGCCGGCCCGGTCAGCATCGCAACCACGGGTACTTCGCGCTGCATGCGCTCAACGGCTTTGAGGAATATGTCCGGCCCCTTGATGAGTTTGGGTTCCATGCCGTCACCCCAGCCGACGCCGTCTTTTTGAAAGGAGCCAATCACAATGGCATTCTCTGCAATACCGAACTTCGACCTGGCGGCGTGCCGCTGTTCTGCTGTTGGCGGACGGAAAAGCCGGGTGTCGACCCCAATGGGGATGCGCACCAACTTTTCCCGAGGTACCCCCCATTCAAGCAATCGCTGTTCAATCAGCCCAGCGCCGGTAACGATGCGGGCAAGTCGCGGTACGCTGTCTAGAAATTCGTCAATGTGTCGGGAAACCTCCGGCCCATCTTCGCGCTTGCCGTGGAAGAAGGAGGTTACATAGCGGTTGGTTCGTGACATGTGGCCTCCCCAAGTCAGCCACATGTACTGCGACCCGAAATGAACAACGCTTCGTGCGAAACGCCGGGGCTCTGCCGTCACTGCGATGGTTCCAGGGGCGATTGCCTCAATTTCATCGCGAATATGCTCTCCCAGCCAGCGGATTGCCCAATCCGCATTCTCGATGACAAAACGAACCGGCGGTCCCTTGCTTTGATACAAGCCAGTCGCGGCGGCCAGCCGCCAAGGCAGGCAGGCGGCCTGAAACCGCAATGGGCGCAGCAGATCCTTAAGCATTAAACCTTGTCTCCCTGTCTGGCATCAAGTGCGGGAACCTCGGCTTTAACCATGCGCCGAACGACTTCCGGCATCAATGTGCGCGCCTTCCAGCCGAGACAGGTTCCTGCCTTCGTAGCGTCTCCACAGCCGCTACGGATCTCGGAAGGGCGGAACAGGCTGGAATCCGTGCGCACGTGATCTTGCCAGTTCAGACCGAGCGCGGTGAATGCGGTATCCACAAGTTCTCCCAGGGAGTGCGTAACGCCTGTTGCGATAACGATATCCTCGGGTTTCTCTTGCTGGAGCATGGCCCACATGGCTTCCACATATTCCGGCGCCCATCCCCAGTCGCGTTGTATTGAAAGATCGCCCAGCACCAGTTGTTCGTTGCTGCCTCTGGCTATTCGCACAGCGGCCGCAACCACCTTGCGCGTTACGAAGCGTTGCGGCCTCAAGGGCGACTCGTGATTGAACAGGATGCCTGAACACGCATACAGGTCGTAACTGTCGCGATAATTGGCCACTTCCCAGAACGCGGCGGATTTGGCCACCGCATATGGGCTTCTGGGGTGGAATGGCGTTGATTCGGTGGCCGGCGTGCCGCCGGTGTCGCCGAAGCATTCGCCGGAACCGGCGTTGTAAAACCTGATGGGCCGACCGAGCAACCGGATGCACTCGAGGATATTCAGGGTTCCGACCGTTATGCTCTCCAGTGTCTCTACCGGTTGCTGAAAGGACAGGCCGACTGAACTTTGGCCAGAGAGGTTGTATATCTCGTCAGGGAGAGTGCGCGAGATCACCTGGAAGGCACTACGGAAATCGGTCGGGACGGCCGAATGCAGAGTGATGTGCCCCTTGATTCCAAGCGATGCCAAGGATGCGAAGCCGGAAATCTCCGCATCGCGCGAAGTTCCGTGTACGGCGTAGTCCCGGTCAAGCAGCAGCTTGGCAAGGTAGGCGCCGTCCTGACCGGATATGCCGAAGATTAGTGCAGTCTTGCGATTGTCAGTCATGGGCGTTGCTCCACGCCGGGGGCAGCAGTTTGACAGACAGCGTACATGGTTCCGCATACCGGAACCATACGGTCGAACGCCAAACACCCATCGAGCATCCGGCCATAGAGACGGGGCAGGCGTTGTCGGAGCCGCAGTCGCAGCAGAATTTCTCCCACCGTAATGAACAGGAAATGCAGCACAAAGCTCGCTGCCCCACCCATCGCAAAAATGCTTGTCCGTTGCGTACCGAAGCGTTCGTCGAGCGAAACGGCTGTGTACTGCCGGTAACCGTGCCAGAGGTAGGCCAGCAATCCCCACCCGCTCGGGACGAAATGCAATTGCACTCCGCCTGGCGCCACAAATCCGCCCAGCTTTTGGATGAGCCGGCGGTCGTCCGCTATGTGCTCCAGTGCCGAAACGGAAACGACCAGATCGAACTTGCCATCGGGTTCGAAGCGATGCGCATCGGCAAAGACGAATTCCCGCTGGAAGCCGGGTTGCGCAGTGCGATCGAAGCGATCCGCAATGTCTACGCCGATGTAGCTGCCGGAATACCCGAACTCGGCCAGAAGCTTAGTCAGGCTGCCGCTGCCGCAGCCGATTTCCAGTACTCGGACCTCGCCGGGTGGCAGCATTTGCGGCAACCGGCTGAGCAGGAATGCTTCAGTCAGCGCGCGCCCCGGCGAGGCCGTCGACGGCGTGCGCAGTAGCCGCTGTGCACAGAATCGAAGCCGCTTCGCCGCGCATTTTCCGCGTTTCAGATTGCGGCCGAGATTGAAGGCCAGATAGCGCAGCCTTTGCCCCATGGTCAGGCGGCTATCGCCGCTGATCTCAGCCGACTGCGGCGCCTTGCTTTCAGACTCTTGTACCACTTGGAATACCTTGTAGGGATTGAGCGATCGCCGACTATCGGGCACGCAGGAAGTTCTCGACGAACTGATATCCTGGGAGACAGATAGTGGTGTAGCCTTGTTCGAGTAGCGTCTCTCCGGGTGGCCTTTGGATGCATCTTGCCTGGGCGACAACATCCAGGCATATCGGGCCGTGACTTGGATCAGGACCGAGGCTCCGGCGAGACGCCCCATAAGTATGCATTGTGCCGCACAATGCAAATTTGGTGTGGGAACTGCGGCGAATCGGTCGCTATTGATTGACGCTGTACCGTGGCCATTGAGGTATTACCTTGTCCTTTTCTCGTGCGCAGATCTTCTTCAGCAGGCGAACCCCGATGCGCGGCATCGCCCGACAGATGAGCAGGTGACCCGATGTGCGGTTTAGTCGGCTTCACGTCACCTGGCCCGGCCGAAGGGGCACGTGAAATCGTAGAGGCCATGCTGGCACCTATCCGGCACCGGGGCCCGGACGGCGATGGCATGCATGTCGATCGCGGGCTGGCCCTGGGCCATGCGCGGTTGGCTGTTATCGATCTCGCCGGCGGCACGCAACCGCGCTGTGACGGACTCGATGGGGCTGCGCTCGCATACAACGGCGAAATCTACGGTTACCGCAACTTGGCTGCCCGGCTGCACGACGATGGGGTCGTGCTGCGCGACAGGTCCGATACCGAAGTTCTGTTCCAGATGCTGAAAAGGCGGGGAGTGGAAGCCACTCTGGCTGAGATCGACGGGATGTTTGCCTTTGCTTACCGCGAAGCCACTACCGGCAGGCTTTTTCTGGCACGGGATCGATTTGGTGAGAAGCCGCTCTTTTATGGCTTGCGTAACGGTGTACTTGTGTTCGCTTCTGAAGTGCGGGCAATTCGTCAGCACCCTCTATTCCGCGATTGTGATTTCGATCGGGAAGCGGTGGCGCGCTATCTCACGCTGCAATACCTCCCTGGCGAGGATTCGGGCTACGAAGGCATCAAGAAGTTGCCGCCAGGGCATCTGCTGGATTTTCAGAATGCCGGGATCCAGCTGAAGCGCTACTGGAAGCCGCAACTTGGGTGTGGGAAGCGCCACGCCGAGACGCCGGCCGAGCGGATATCTCACCTGGAAGGGCTTTTCTCCGAGTCGGTTCGAGAACGGCTGGTGGCCGACGTCCCCGTGGGCGTATTCCTTTCGGGAGGGCTGGACTCTTCGCTCGTGGCTGCATTTGCCGCGAAGCACATGAGTGCTGTCACAGCCTTCAGCGTCCGCATGGACGGAGCAAGCTTCGACGAGTCGCCTTTTGCCCGGACAACTGCTCAACACATCGGGATTCCGCACGAAGTGGTCGAGTTCAGACAAGCCGATCTGATGAATGCCTTTGACAGCGTAGCGGAACATCTCGACGAGCCGATGGCGGACGCCTCCCTGCTGCCGACATTCCTTGTCTGCCAGGCAGCACGGCGGCAAGTCACGGTTGCGCTGGGCGGGGATGGTGCCGATGAGCTCTTTGCCGGCTATCCCAATTTCATCGCGCGCCGCCTGGGCGCACTGATGGCGCTGACACCGCGTGCCGCTGGATCTGCGCTGCGGCTGGCCATCGATGCCCTCTCCTCGGCGGAAAGCTACATGGGCCTGGGCTTCAAGTTGCGGCAACTGTCCTATGGTTTCGGGCACCATCCGGATCACCAGACCCACCAGTGGATGGCCGCTTTTTCCGCAGCAGAGCAACGCAGCTTGTGGCGCAGCGATGCCATACCCGCTGAAACCGATGGCGGCCTGGGGCGGCAGGTCACCCGGATTCTTTCGGAGAGCGGCTGCCGGGACGGGTTCGATCGGCTTCAGTACCTGTTCATCACAGGGTATCTGGCGGAGGATATTCTCACCAAGGTAGACCGCGCCTCGATGTACAACAGCCTGGAAGTCCGCGCGCCCTTCCTCGCCCGTGATTTCGCTGAATATGCGCTATCGCTGCCCCGGAGCGACAAATTGAACGGCCTGGAAACCAAGAGCCTGCTGAAAAAAATGGCACTGCGACATTTGCCCGAGTCCGTGGTCCGACGGCGCAAGCACGGCTTTGCGCCGCCCCTGGCCAGCATGTTGAGAGGTCCACTGAAAGGTCGGGTTGGCGACGTTCTCTTCGACGCGGGTAATCCGCTTGCAACCTGGTTCAGGAGGGAGGAAATCGAGCGCTACTGGCACGAACACCAAAGCGCCCGGCGCGACCATCATCGCAAGCTGTGGACACTCGGCGTGCTCATGCGGGTGGCGGCGGGATCGCGAGTCGGGCTCTAGGGTTCACAGCTGTCGGGGTACTCCGGAGTGGCCGTGCAAAGCGGACAATGTCGGCCTGATCCGCATAATTCCCCCCCAACCTCAAGGCGACAACTTTGGTACCCTATGCCATGTGCCAGCTGCTTTTGAAGATGGCTTCGACTCCGAAGCGATTGCAGTGAGAATGTCTGGCAACAATTGAAAAGAGAGTCTGATGCATCTGTCGATCCTGGTCCCGATCTATAACGAAGTGGAGAACATTCCCCTCCTGTGCCGCGCGCTGCTGGAGGAACTCAACGATCTGCCCCATGAATTCGAGATCATTCTGGTCAACGATGGTTCGACCGATGGCTCGACCGAGGCGCTCGAAGTCGAGCAGGCGTCCGACAACCGCATCCGGGTCATCCATCTGCGGCGCAATTTCGGGCAGACAGCGGCCCTTATGGCGGCGATTGACAACGCGACGGGCGACATCCTGATTCCGATCGATGGCGACTTGCAGAACGATCCGGCAGATATCCCGCGCCTCCTGAAAAAGCTCGACGAGGGATACGACGTCGTCTCCGGTTGGCGCAAGAACCGCAAGGACAAGGCCATCACGCGACGCCTGCCGTCGTTCGTGGCCAACTGGTTGATATCAAAACTGTCGGGCGTGGCCTTGCACGACTATGGCTGCACGCTGAAAGCGTATCGCCGTTCCGTGCTGGAAAACGTTCGGCTCTACGGTGAGATGCACCGGTTCGTGCCGATCTATGCCGCATGGGAGGGGGCCGCGATTGCCGAACTTGAGGTCAATCATCATCCGCGCAGGCTGGGGATTTCAAAATACGGTTTGGGGCGCGTGACGAAGGTGATGCTTGATCTCGTCCTGATTCGTTTCATGCACAAGGCCTTCGATCGCCCCATACATTTCTTCGGCAAGATCGGCCTGGCCAGCATTGGACTGGCTGGGCTGGCGGGTCTTTGGGCGCTGTGGCTGAAGTTCGTGCAGCAGGTG
>JBIJDI010000409.1:0-2699 GCA_044344235.1 Sulfuritalea sp.
CCACGCAAGTGCCATTTTTTGTTCTTTCAGAAGATACGGTACCGTTGCCGATTCCCGCTGGGGCTGCGGAGAAGGCGCCCCACGGGCTTATTCTGAGGGGAAGCGGAATGAACGACAAGCCCTTCAAGAGAACCAGTTCCGAAGAGTCGGCGATCATGCGCAGGATGGCGGTCTTGCCGCAGCCGGTGGGACCGAGCAGGGTGAAGAATTCTCCCTGCTCGATTGAAATCGAAACATCCTTCACCGCTTCGAGCGAACCGAAGCGGCAGATTACGTTGCGGATTTCGAGCAGTGCCGTGTCGGGTGCGCCAGCCTTCTACCGGCGCCGGCAGGCAAATGCCTGCCGGTGAGCAAACGCTTAGCCGTCGGCGTTGATGTTGGTGACCAACTCCTGGAGAACAACATCGGCTCGCTCATTGGCGATCTGGCAGGTGCCGGCATTCTCGTGGCCGCCACCGCCGTAGAACAGCATCAGCTCGCCGATATTGGTGTTCGAGCTGCGATTGACGATCGACTTGCCGGTGGCGAACACCGTGTTCTGCTTCTGCACGCCCCACAGGAGATGGATTGAGATGTTGGTCTCGGGGAAAAGCGCGTAGATCATGAAGCGATTGACGGCGTAGATCGTGTCTTCCTTGCGCAGATCGAGCACCGCCAGCTTGCCGTACACCGTGGTGCAGCGCTTGATCTGCTCCTTGGCTTTTTCGGCATGCTCGAAGTAGAGATCGACGCGCTCCTTGACGTCCGGCAGGGCCAGGATGTCGTCGATGCCGTGATTGCGGCAGTAGGCGATCAGATCCATCATCAGCTGGTAGTTGCTGACGCGGAACTCGCGGAAGCGGCCGAGGCCGGTGCGCGAATCCATCAGGTAGTTGAGCAGCACCCAGTCCTTCGGGTCGAGGATTTCCTGTCGCGTGAAATTGGCCGCGTCCGCCTTGTCGACGGCGATCATCATGTCGTTGAAGGAGCTGGGGAAGCGCCCTTTCCCACCGTAGTGCTCAAACACCACGCGCGCTGCAGACGGTGCATCGGGATAGATGATGTGGTTGGGACGCTCGCCGGGATTGCGGAAAGTCTCGGACAGGTGATGGTCGAAGGCCAGATGCACGCCCGGCACATAGGGCAGATTGGTGGTGATGTCGCGATCGGAAATCTCGATCTTGCCATCCTGCATGTCCTTCGGATGGACGAACTTGATATCGTCGATCAGGTCAAGTTCGTTGAGCAACACCGCGCAGGCCAGGCCATCGAAATCGCTGCGCGTGACCAGGCGGTATTTTTTGTCGGACATGTCTTTCTCCCGGAAAACTTACTCGAAAGCCGGATTGTATTCCAGACCTGCCAGGATGCCATGGGCAACATAAAACACCGCCAGACGCCGCGGCAGGCCCTCATCCGCGAACAGTTCGGCATAGGACTCCAACTGCGCCTGATAACGGGCGGCGTGGGCTTTAAGGCGCTCATTGTCGGCTGCGCCCAGATCGACGGTCTTGTAGTCGATGATCCAGCGCACACCGTTTTCCACAAAACAGCGATCGACAACACGGGTTACCGCCGTACCGCCAGCGCCGACCCTTGCCAGCGCCAGTTCGGCGGCTGCGTCGGCGCGGCGGTGCAAGACCCATTGCCCGTCGGAACTCGCCAGTGTGGTCGCCAGCATCGCGACGGCCCGCGCCGCGCCTGACCGCGCATCGGCCGTTGACCAGCCGCGACTGGTCAGCCAGCGCTCGAAGCCGGGCTGGCGTTCGGTCGCACGCTGCGCGGACCATGCTTCGGGATCGGCGGCGATCAATTCCAGCACGGCATGGGTCAGCGTGCCTACGGCCAGGGCGAGCGGAGCGGCGGTTTCGTCGCTGGTTTCAGCTGCCGGCAGTGGCACGTCCGGCGCGTGCCACGCCGACGGCACGGCCGGCGCTTGAAGGCGCGTCAGTTGCGGCACGAAATCTTTCAACTCGCCATCCTGCACAAAAGTTCCCAACGGGACGCAGAGCGCTGGCGCTGACGATACGGCGGTCGCGGCGAGGAAATCGGCCTCGACCGCCGACCACAGGCTCGCCAGCGGCGAGGCCGCGCGTGGAGCAACGAGCGCCCCGTCTTCGTCGTACCAGGCGACGCCGACCAGATGCAGGCGGCGCACCGCACGCGTGGCGGCGACGTAGAGCACGCGGGCGTCTTCGTTGCGGCTGCGCTCCTTCTCCATGCGCTGCAGGAAGTCATACACCGTCGGCTCGCCGGACCGCTTGGCACTGCGGCGATTCACCGGAGCGGCAATCAGGCACTCGCCCGAGGCCAGCGGAAAGCTGTCCCACGCCAGCAGCGGCGTGTCGCGCCCCGCCGTCTCGCGATGCAGGCCGGGCAGGATCACGGTGTCGAATTCGAGGCCCTTGGCCTTGTGGATGGTCATCAGTTGCAGCCGGCCGTCGGCCTGCGCGTCGGGCGCGGCAAACAGGCGGCCCATGTCGTCTTCAAGGCTGTCGAGGACGAAGCGCCCCGCGGCGTCGAGCGTGTCGAGGCGGTTGAAGAAGGCCTGCGCGTCGGACAAGTCATTCGCACCGCCCAGGCAATGGGGGCCGCCGAGTTTCTTCCAGGCGTCCTCGACCCAGCGCCGGCGCCGCTGCCTGCCCTGTCCGGCCAGCGCTTCGGTCAGCACCTCGCGCACATGGGCCAGCCGCTGCCGGCCATCGGCCGACAGGCGTTCA
>JBIJDI010000067.1:0-9819 GCA_044344235.1 Sulfuritalea sp.
GACGCAGCATCGACTGGCGTTCGACCAGGCGGTGCGCGAGGTAAATCGGCAGCGGCATCAGCACCGGCGTTTCGTCGCAGGCGTAGCCGAACATCAGGCCCTGGTCGCCGGCGCCCTGGTTCAGGTTGTCGTCGTAGGCCTTGTTCACACCCTGGGCGATGTCCGGGCTCTGCTTGTCGTAGGCCACCAGCACGGCGCAGCCCTTGTAGTCGATGCCGTACTCGGTGTTGTCGTAGCCGATGCGCTTGAGCACGTTGCGCGCGACGCCGATGTAGTCGACGGTAGCGTTAGTGGTGATCTCGCCGGCCAAAACCACGAGCCCGGTGTTACACAGGGTTTCGGCGGCGACGCGGGAATGCGGATCCTGCGCCAGGATGGCGTCAAGGATGGCATCGGAAATCTGGTCGGACACCTTGTCCGGATGGCCTTCCGAAACCGATTCGGAAGTGAAGAAAAAATCGTTTGACATGGTCTCGCTCCATAAACAAAAACGCCTCATTGCTGCGGCGAGGCCGGCTTTGAGGCGTGAGCGGGCGACGCTTTAGCGCTATTTGTTTTTCCACCGTTGCCGGTGTTCTCCGCCACGCAAGTTGTCATTTAACTCGGCGGAACAGGGCGTATTTTAGGCTTGTGGGGCGTCACCGTCAATCCGGGTGCTAAGCTTTGCCCATGCCCTGGTTGCTCCAGTTTTGCGCGGCGCGCGCAGCCTTCGCCACGATGTTCACCGCCTGGTCGGCGGTGCTGCCGTTGCTGCGCACGGACTGGCAGATGAGCGCGTGGCAGGCTGGCATGGTGCAGTCGGCCTATCACGTCGGCTTCCTGATCTCCCTGTTTTCGGTCGGCTTCCTTTCTGACCGCTATGGCGCGCGGCGCATCTACCTGCTGTCCGGCGGCGCGGCGGTCGCCAGCGGGCTGCTGTTCGCCCTGTTCGCCGACGGCTTCGTTTCGGCGCTGCTGTTGTACGGCCTCACCGGCTTGTGTTCGGGCGGATCCTATACGCCGGGGCTGGCCATCGTCGCGCAGCGGATTCGCGAGCGGCAGGGGCGCGCGCTGGGCTACTACCTGGCTGCCGCTTCGCTCGGCTATGCCGTCGGCCTGTTCATTGCCAGCGCCATGATCCCGCTGGCCGGCTGGCGCGGCGCGTTTGTCGTCACCGCCTGCTTCCCGTTGCTGGGCATGGTCCTGGGTTGGTGGTCGCTGCGCAACGTGCCGAATGTCGTGCACGCATCGCCCGGCGGCCATGGCAATCTCAGTCGCCTGCTCGAGGTGGTACGCAACAAACCGGCAATGCTGTCGATCTGGGGCTACACCTTTCATGCTTGGGAACTGCTCGGCCTGTGGGCGTGGCTGCCGGCCTTCCTCGCGGCTGCAGCCATCGTCGGCGGTACAACGGGAATAGAGGCGGCGAGTCTCGGCGCCACGCTGACGGCACTGACCTATCTCGCGGCGGTAGTCGGCAGCGTGTTCGGCGGCTCGCTGTCGGATCGTTTCGGCCGCACCAGCGTGACGTTGCTGCTGTCGGTCGCCAGCCTGGTCTGCTCCTTCAGCTTCGGCTGGATGATCGGCGTGCCGATGTTCCTGCTTGTGGCCGTAGCGGTGTTCTACAACGTCACCGGCGTAGCCGATTCATCCATTCACTCGACGACGCTGACCGAACTCACCGACCCGCGCTATCTCGGCGCCGCCTACTCGCTGCGCTCGGTACTCGGCTTCGGCGCCGGCGCGGTTTCACCCTGGGTGTTCGGCCTGGTGCTGGACTGGGGTCGGACGGGAGGCAGCCTGCCCGATCACGTGGTGTGGGGGCTGGCGTGGTCGACGCTAGGGCTGGGCGGGCTGCTCGGCCCGGTGGTGATCTGGCGCCTGCGCCGGATGCCGGAGGCAACAAAACTGGCGAGCGGCAAGCGCTGACGGGGGACTCGATATGCGGCGCATGGCGAGATGCCGGCCGAGCACGCGAGACCAAAGCGCGCAAGACGCTGTTTCCGGTCAGGGTGTCATGAGTCGAAGGCCGGACTCCAGAGTGCAATTCTTTCCGCTTGCGTAGTCCGCCTGGTAGCACACGCCGCGCGGCTCACCGCAGACGCGGCGCTGCCTGGATGCGTTGACGACCTGACCAAATTTTACGCGCCCCTGTTTGCCATCGGCGCCGAAATAGGAACCCCAGCCATCGACGACCACCACAACCGGCTCGCTACAGGTGGTGCGGATGTTGATGGCAACTTGATAGTCGAAACTATGGGCGCATGGATCACTCGGATACCCTTCCACATATTCCGGTCCGCGTTGTACCGCTTTGCGATCCAGCACCGTGATGGTCGTGCAGGCTTTTGGATCAGGCCTCGCAACAACTACCGGCGGGAGTACGACTGGCGGCTTGGGCAGCACGTCGCCTACCTGGATGAAGCCTTTTCTGGCACAACCCCCAATGGCGCCGAACTTTGGATCGCCGCCCTTCCAGCACAGGATGTAGCCGCCATCCGGGGTCGTCGTGATGGTTCCGCCGGTCAGCGTGAAGGGACGGATTCCGGCATTGTCGATCGTGCCCTCGCCGCCGAGATCGGCACGTGGCACCTGGCCGGACTGGGGTGTGAGCTTCCCTTTCCAGCGGAAGGCGCCGCGCGTCCGACCGTCGCTGGAGACAAACTCGTGAAGCATCGAAACGTCGACGCCGTTGACGGAGCCCTTTTCAGTATGGGTGAAGCCATCGGCGAGAACCGTTCTCGAACCATAGGCTCCGTCGAATCTGGCGACAGGCGCAGGAGGGGGCGTCGGGGCGGGCGGCTCCTTGGGCGGCACCAAGGCCGCCGCAAGAGCTATAGCGGCATTGCCAGCCGCGGCGCCGTTGCCCTTTTTCTTCTGCTCTTTCACCAGATGCGCCAGCACGGCCGCGCCCACCACAGCAGTCGCCACCACCGCACCGCCGATCAACCATTTCGTCATCGACAACTTGGGCGGTTCCGTCGCCGGCACGGCGGACGACTGAACTGCGGCAGAAGCGGGCGCAGCCGGTGCCGCAGCAGGCGGCGTCACCGCGACGAATTGCGGACTTAGTTCGTGAGGAAGCTTGCCCTGGGCGTCGCGCAGGTTGGGGTCGGCACCCGCTGTCGTCAGCGCGTCAATCATCGTTGCCGGCCGTTCCGTGGCATAGGCCACATGCAAGGCCGTCGACTGATTGGCGTCACGCAGGTTCGGGTTGGCGCCGCGCGCCAGCAGCAATTGAACGGCCTGCAGATTATTCATGCCGACCGCGAGCATGAGCGGCGATTCGCCGGCCTTCAGGGTCTGGTTGGGATTGGCGCCGCCATTAAGCAGCGCTTCGACAATGTTTGCCGCCCGACTGCGCTCAAGCTGCGCGAAAGGACCGCGTTCGGTGACCACCATCGCCGCGACAAGAGGCGTGAGTTGCGTGGTCGCGTCGATGACATCCACTCGCGCGCCCTTGCTGATCAGCAGTTCGATCATGTCGCGATAACGCGGGCCGCCGGGCGAAACGGCCGTATGCAGCGGGGTATGGCCGGCTACCGGGTCGATGGCGTCGACCGGTGCGCCGCCTTCAATAGCGCTTCGCGCTGCCTGCAGATCGTCACTGAGCACCGCCTGCATCAGTACCCCGGGTTCGGCGGCGATGGCCAAGGCAGTGGCGAGCGTGCAGATCATGGCCACCAGATGCGTCGGGTTCCAGCAAGGTTTGAAATTCATCGAAACATTACTCCGCGTCTGGATTCAGGTCATTCTACCCAACCGATTCTGCTGCCCGGAGATCCGGATCTGCAAGGCTTTGGACGAGCAACGAACCGCCGGACTCTAGCGCGTCGGATGCGCGAAGCCTCGCTTGCTGCCCTCGATGAAGTCGGCCAGTTCCGTCACCGGCCCTCTTTCCATGGCGCGCATTCGCGCCAGAGCATCGGCCAGCGGCACGCGCTGATAGAGCAGTCGATAGGCGTCTTTCAGGGCGCCGATGTCCGCCCGATCGAAGCCGTTGCGCTTGAGACCCACCAGGTTGAGGCTGCGGGCGCGGGCCGGATTGCCGTCGGTGATGCAGAAAGGCAACGCATCCTGCACCACTTTTGACGAGAGCCCCACCATCGCGTTCCTGCCGATGCGGCAGAACTGGTGCACCGTCGCCGCCGCCGAGATGAACGCGCGGTCATCCACCACCACTTCGCCGGCGATGCCCGCCGTATTGGCCATGACCACGTGATTGCCGACCACGCAGTCGTGCGCGACATGGCTGTAGGCCATGAGAAAGCAGCTGTTGCCGAGTTTCGTGGCACTACTCTCGCGCGAGCCGCGATGCACCGTGACGCCTTCGCGCAACCAGTTGTCGTCGCCGATCTCGGTATAGGAAAGGCAATCCGGCTTGAACTTGAAATCCTGCGGGTCGCCGCCGATCACCGCGTGTTCGGCGACGCGATTTCTTGCACCCATGCGCGTGTGGCGCTTGATCACGGCATGCGCGGCGATTTCGCAATCGTCGCCGAGGACGACGTCTTCCTCGATCACGGCAAAGGGACCGATGCGGACATTGACGCCCAGCTTCGCATCGGCGGCGATGACGGCGCTGGGGTGGATAGTCATGTCAATGCCTGGCGGATCGCGCCGGTGATGCGCTTGATCTGGTCATCCTTCAGCATCGGCGAGATCGGCAGCGACAGGCAGCGTTGCGCGACCTTCTCGGTCACCGGCAGCCTGACGCTGCCGTGCGACGCGGCAAACATTTCCTGCTGGTGCAGGGGTACCGGGTAGTACACGGCGCAGGCGATGCCGGATTCGGTCAGCACTTTCTGAATCGTGTCGCGGCGATCGGAAAGTATCGTGTACTGGTGATAGACGTGGCGGCCATGACCATCGGCAAAGGGGGTTTCGACCAGGCCTGCCAGATCCTTGTTGTAGGAGTCGGCGATGGCGATACGGCGATTGTTGAAGTTGTCGAGGCGCTTCAGTTTGATGCGCAGGATCACGGCCTGGATTTCGTCGAGCCGCGAGTTGTAGCCGAGCACATGATGGTGGTAGCGCACCCGAGAACCGTGACTGGCCAGCACGCGCAGCTCGGCGGCGAGCTGGTCGTCGTCGGTGATCATCAGGCCGCCATCGCCGAAGGCTGAAAGATTCTTCGACGGATAAAACGAGGTGCAGCCAATGTCGCCATAAGCCCCCGACTTGCGCCCCGCATAGTCGGCGCCGAAGGATTGCGCGGCATCCTCGATCAGCTTCAGCCCGTGCTTTTCGCACAGGACTTTCAGCGGCGCCAGATGCATCGGCTGGCCGAACAGGTGCACCGGCACGATGGCTTTTGTATTCGGCGTGATGGCGGCTTCCACCTGATTCAGGTCGAGGTTGAAGGTGCGCGGATCGATGTCGACGAACACCGGCTTCGCCCCGCACATGACCACGGTCGAGGCGGTGGCGACAAAGGTGAAGGGCGTGGTGATGACTTCGTCGCCCGGCCCGAGGCCGATGGCGCGCAGTGCGATGAGCAGCGCGTCGGTGCCGGAGGCACAGGAAATTGCGTGCCTGACGCCGGCATAGGCGGCGGCTTCCGCCTCGAAGGCCTTGACGTTGGGGCCCCCGATGTACTGGCAGGCGGCCAGCGCTTCGCAGACCGCGGGTTCGATTTCGTCCTTCAGCAAGGCGTATTCGGCCTTGAGATCAAGCATTGGAATATTCATGGGTGTGACTCAGGAAAGTGAATTCTGGCGGGCGGCGATCATGCGGTCGATTTCCAGCGCGATGGCCAGCGCATCGCGGCCCTCGCGGCCGCTGACCACCGGAGGAGTGCCGTTGCGCACGGCGTCGACGAAGGCCTGGATTTCCGTCATCAGTGCGTCGCCTGGGGGCTGCTGGAAGGTTTCGGTGTCGAGCGGCGGCTCGCCTTCCAGAAGAGCTTCGCGCTTCTTGCTGATGCCGATGCGGCGGTCGCCGAAATCGATCGAGATGTATTCGTGGTGCTGGAACACGCGCAATCGACGCAAGCTGGCGGTCGAGGTGCGGCTCGCGGTGAGGTTGGCGACGCAGCCGTTGGCGAATTCGATGCGCGCGTTGGCGATGTCGATGCCGTCGGTCAGCACCGAAACGCCCGAAGCACGCAGGTCGGTGACCGGGCTGCCGACCAGCGGCAGGATCAGGTCGAGGTCGTGGATCATCAGATCGAGCACCACCGACACATCGATGCCGCGCGCCTTGAAGGGCGCCATGCGGTGGGCTTCGATGAACACCGGCCGCTTGATCTTGTCCTTCACGGCGAGCCAGGCCGGATTGAAGCGTTCGAGGTGGCCGACCTGCAACACGAGCTTTTTCGCATCGGCCAGCGCAATCAGTTCGTCGGCCTGGGCCACGGTGACGGTGATCGGCTTCTCCGCCAGCACATGCACGCCGGCAGCGAGGCAGTCGCGCGCCACGGCGTGATGTGTTTCGGTGGTGCTGGCGACCGAAACCAGGTCGACTTTGGCGCCTTTGGAACCAGCGGCGCCGAGCAGCTCGCCGTAACTGGTGAAAGCCGCCACGCCAAGTTCCTTCGCCACGCGCTGCGCCGTTTCCAGGTGGGCATCGACCACGCCGACCAGTTCGACGCCGGCATTCGTCGCGCTGAGCGCGGCATATTTCTGGGCATGAAAGCGGCCGAGATAGCCGACGCCGATGACGGCGGCACGGAGTGGAGTAGACATAGGCGATAATTCTACTTTCTTCGCCGCCTTCGTGCCCGCGCTCCCCGCCGCCGACATTCGCCGTGCTGCCCACCCTGTTCCGCTTTTTCTCGCGCTTGCCGCTACCGCTGCTGCACAACCTCGGCGCCCTCGCCGGTTGGCTGGCGTGGCTGCTGTCGCCGACCTACCGGCGCAATTTTTCCGCACATATCGCCCAGGCCGGCTTGACGGACGCAAAGACGGCGGCGATCGCCGAAGCCGGCAAGGCCTTGCTCGAGCTGCCGAAGATCTGGCTGCGGCCGCAGGACGAAATCGTCGCCCGCGTGGTCAGGGTCTCCGGCTGGGAGTTGGTCGAAAGCGCTTGGGCCGCCGGGCGCGGCATCCTGTTCCTGACGCCGCATCTGGGCTGTTTCGAGATCACCGCGCAGTACTACGCAGCAAGGAAGCCGATGACCGTGCTCTACCGGCGGCCGAAGCAGGACTGGCTGTCGCCGCTGATCGAAGAGGGACGCGGCGCAAACCTGAAGCTGGCCCCCGCCGATCTTTCGGGCGTGCGGCGTCTGCTGAAAGCGCTGAAGAGCGGCGAGGCCGTGGGCATGCTGCCCGACCAGGTTCCGGGCAAGGGCGAAGGCGCCTGGCTGCCCTTCTTCGGTCGTCCCGCCTACACCATGACGCTCGCGGCGCGACTGGCAGAAACCGGGGCCACGGTGCTGCTGGCCTATGGCGAGCGCCTGCATTACGGCGCCGGCTTTCATCTCAAGCTGTTTGCCTTGTCCGCTCCGCTGGAAGGCGATCTCATGCAGCGCGCGGCACAACTCAACAGGGAACTCGAAGCCCTGATCCGGCAATGCCCCGAGCAGTATCTGTGGGGCTACAACCGCTACAAGGTGCCGGCGGGCGCCACGGCACCTGCTGCCGACGCGAGCGAAGCATGAAGCTGTCGAGGATTTACCAGCCGCGAAACCCGGTTTTCTGGCTGCTGATCGGGCTCAACCTCTTGTCGACCGCGCTGGCCTGGATTGCCCGCAACCATGACCTGGCGCCGCTGCCGGCGCTGGCGGTGGCGGGACTGGCCGTGGCAAACGCCGTGATCGGCCTGGGCCTGATGCTGCGCCTGATGCGCGAGGAGCCGCCAAGCGCGGCGGGCTGACGTGACGCGCCTCGTGCTGGCGATCATGTGGCTCCTGCACTGGCTGCCGCTGCCGCCACCTTTACAGTCGGACGTTTTCGTCCGATAATGCGCGCATGACGGGAAACGATTTCATCCGCAAGCTGAAAGCGCTCGGCAAGGCGCGACGGGTGATCGTTTCACTGAATGCGGCGCGGGGCAAGGGCAGTCACCAGACGCTGTACTTCGGCACCGCATTCACCGTCGTTCGCAACCCGAAGGATGAGTTGAAAACTGGCACCTTCCATGCCATGTGCAAACAACTGGGCATCAGACCGACCGACTTGTGAGAGACCAATCATGAACCGTTTTCAATATCCCGTTTTGCTTGCGCCCGCCGAAGAAAGCGGATTCGTCGTCACCTGTCGCGACCTGCCGCAACTCATCACCCAGGGCGATACCGAGCAGGATGCGCTGGAGCAGGCCGCCGATGCGATGGACGAGGTGTTCGCCACCTACATGGTCGAAGGCATTGATTTTCCGGAGCCCAGCAAGGCGAAGCGGCGCGAACACCTAGTGGCGCCACCGGCCGAAACGATGGCGAAGGCCGCCTTGTTCGTGGCGATGCGGCAAGCGGGCATCAGCAAACTGCAACTCGCCCGGCGTCTAGGCGTCGATGAGAAGGAAGTCCGCCGCCTGCTCGACCCGCACTACGGCTCCAAACTGCCGCGCATCGCGCAAGCGATCAGCGTACTCGGGCAAAGGCTGGTGATTGGACTGGAGCCGGCTTGACAGAACCTGTCGCCTGCCTGCTCCATTCCTTTGCTATTGGTGGGCTAGGCCTTTCGCCGGATGAGCATCTGATCAGATTCATTGGACACCCGGACGAGCTCAGAGGCCTTTTGCTCGGCAGTCTCTCGCTAAGCCAAGCTCTTGGTTTTTCTGATCGGCTTGAAGCGGCGCGAACTGAGGCTGATAGACGATGGACGGAGCAGTTTTTTGGCCAGTCATCCGGCTACCGGTCGGCGCAGCAGCAGACGCGTCGCGAGGCGATGCTTGCCACAGCCTATGTGAGCTGCTGGCACAGATTGACTCTGACCAGCGATATTGAGCGACTTGCAGATGAGTATCTGACGAGCGGCTTCAAGTGCGTTGTACGGACCACTGTCATGCGCATACGGCAATCATTACCTCCACCCGATGGAACACCCTACTATTTGGATGTCTTTCCGGTTACGTATATCGACGATGAAAGCCGCAGATTGGAAGATGTGCTTGACGGTCAATACCCGTTTTGCGCGTATCCGGAACTTCAGTTCAAGCGAAAGGCCACGTTTGGCCATGAGCAGGAAACGCGATTCGTCATGCATGATTGGTCGGCTGTCATGTCTTTTCCGGGGCCCGGGAACATGCTGCTTCGCGAGCATCCAAAGCGGCGATATCAACGAATCGAACCAGCGATATTCGTCGCAGCCGTATACGCGCTGAACGCTTACACTGGCGAAGAAGCCAAGGCGATTCTGGACGACAGTGGAACTGCCGTGCGCCTAGTTCCTACTGACATTGCCGACTTGCCGACCGTGCTCTTTCACGACATCTCCACGGATTCTGGGTGCAGGCCCAATCAATAGCTATGACCCGCCTCTTCCTCGCCCTGATGTGGCTCCTGCACTGGCTGCCGCTGCCGCTGCTGGCGGCGCTCGGACGCGGCCTCGGCCTGTTGCTCTACGCTGCGGTCGGCGAACGCCGCCACGTCACGCTGACCAATCTCGGCCTGTGTTTTCCGCAGCTGTCGCCGTCTGAAAAGTCGGCGCTGGCGAGACGGCACTTCATGGCTTTCGGCCGCAGCTTCCTCGAACTCGGGCTCTGGTGGCATGCCTCGCCGGAGCGCATCCGGCGCCTGGTGCGGCTCGAGGGCGGCGAGAAACTCGCGGCGTACCAGGACACGCCGTTGATCCTGCTGGTGCCGCATTTCGTCGGCATCGACGCCGGCTGGATCCGGCTGGCGCTGGAGCACGGTCTGGTGGCGATCTACACGCACCAGAAGAACCGCGTGTTCGAGGCGGC
>JBIJDI010000410.1:0-2672 GCA_044344235.1 Sulfuritalea sp.
GCAATGGTTGACCCTGTCCCGCGCCGCGCACCTGCTCGGCATTTCTCGCGTCGCTCTGCAAAAGCGCATTCGCGAGGGTGAGTTGCCGTCTTTCGACGGCATGGTGACGGCGGATGATTTGCAGCGGACCTGGCCCGAACTGGATCTCGACGAATCCGGAAGTTTCGAGAAGACGCGTGCCATTCGCGAGGATGCATTCGCCAGGCGCTTGCGCGAGCGCGTGCTGCCCAGTCAGGAAGCGCTGGCCCAGCGGCTGTTTGTGCAGGGGCAGGAACTCGCCGAACTGCAGCGTACCCTGACGCGCTACCACGCGCTGTTCGAAACCCTGCAGGCACGGCTTGCCCAGTCGCCCCAGGCTAGCGCCGCGGAACTGCAGAAGCTGCTCGATGACGGCCTGGCGCGAGCCTTGTCCGCTCCGGCGGCGGCGGATAACGTGGCAGCGCTCGATGCTATGCTGCGCGTCATGTCGGCGCACGTTACTGTCAAGCCATCGGGTCGCGAATTCTTTGTCGAGGGTTCGGAGACGCTGTTGAAGGCGGCGCTGCGGGCCGGGCTTTCGCCCAACTACGGTTGCGGCAACGGCAACTGCGGCCTGTGCAAGGCCCGCGTGGTGGCGGGCGAGGCCCGTGCGGTGGCGCCCTCCGACTACCATTTTTCGGAAGCTGAGAAGGCCCAGAATCACGTGCTGATGTGCGCCTGTACGGCGCTCAGTTCCGATCTCGTGCTGGAACTGCTGGAAGCCGGCGCGCCCGAGGACATTCCCGAACAGCGCATCGTCGCCAAGGTGCGCCGCATCGATGCGCTGAACGACGATGTGATGCGGCTGCACCTGCAGACGCCGCGCAGCAACCGCTTGCGCTTTCTCGCCGGCCAGCGGGTCACCCTGGGCGCCAGCGCGGGCGTTGCCGGCGGCAGTGACATTCACGGCGAATACCCTGTGGCGAGTTGTCCCTGCGATGACCGCAACCTGATTTTTCATATTCGCCGTGCGGATCGCCGTTCCGCCAGCGCCGACTTTTCCAAATGCGTGTTTGACGGCCGGATCAAGGCGGGCGACGATATCTCGGCGTGGGGGCCGTGGGGCCGCTTCGTGCTGGAGAAAGGTTCGGCACGGCCGCTGGTCTTCGTCGCCGTCGACGAGGGTTTTGCGCCGATCAACAGCCTGATCGAGCACGCCATCGCAGTGGACGCGGCCGAGTCGATTACGCTTTACTGGGCCAGCGCAGAGGCCGGCGGCCAGTACCTGCCGAATCAATGCCGGGCCTGGGCCGCGGCGCTGGACGAGTTCAGTTACCTGCCACTGGCGGTCGATGAGTTGCTGTCGGCTCTGAAGGCGGATGTCGCCTTGTCGCAAAGCGACGTCTATCTTGCCGGCGCCGCCGAGTCCGTGGAGACGCTGGCCGCGGCGCTGCGCGCTGCCGGGGTGCCGCCACCCCAACTTCATGTCGAGGCCCTGTGAAACCATGACTCAGCCACGCCGCATTATTCCCATTCAGCCGCAGGGCGCGAGTTTGGAACCCTCCGCCGAACTCGATGCCTGTTCCTCCGCCGAGCCGTTCGCCCTCATGGTGCTGGGCGACAGCATGGAGCCCGAGTTCCTCGAAGGCGAGGTGATCCTGATCGAGCCAGAAGGATTGGCGACTGACGGCTCCTTCGTCCTCGCCAAGCTCAACGGTGAATGGATCTTCCGCCAACTGGCGAAGCACGATGCCGGCTGGCGTCTGCAGGCACTGAACCCCGCCTATCCTGCGACGGATATTTCCGACCTCGATCCCGTCAAAGGGGTCATCATCCAGAAATCAAAACCCGGCCGGCGCAAGGCCACCAAACGTTACGTGGAGTAAGTCTGATGCCGTATTACATTTATCGCGTGACCCCAGTCGGGCCGATCCGCCGGCTGGAGAAAATCAGCCACTTCGAAGCCTTCAAGGAGGCCTCGCTGCATGCCAAGCGAATGCGTCGGGAGGCGGATCTGGAACCCGGCGAGACGATCAAGACCATCTTTGCCGAAAACGAACTCCAGGCCGAAGAACTGCTCAATGAGCCGCGCGGTGAAGAGCCGATGACGGGAGAGGATTACTGACGCTCATGGCACCGAGTACCAACCGCCGAAGATGAAACACGCGAAAGGCGAATTGAAGACCCGCCCCCCCATCCCCCCTCACGGGGGGCTACTAGTCAGCTCGCTTCGCTCGGCTATCACCAGCCGCTTCGAACGAGTTGTTGCACGTTAAGCCGTGGTCGACGAAGCCGCCTTCCGTCATGCCAAGGGCGAGATCAATCGCCTGCCCTGCGTCTTCGAGCGTGCGCTGCTGGTGCGCCACGCCGCATGCGAACTGGCGGTGCGGCACCAGATTGCCGAACGTGAATCGGTAGCCTGCGCGCAACCGGTGGCGCGAGCGGTTTGCGCACAAATGTCGGCGTTGCTGCGCGAGAAGTCGACGTTTGCGCTGGGCCTGACCGGCACGCAGCGCATCCTGCCGCACGCGATGGTGATGAAGATCCAGTGCGGCGGGCTCGATGGCCTGAAGACGCTGCTCGATGCCGACGCGGTGGCACCCGATGTACGGCGCCTGGTGCGTCTGGCGCAGGAGCGCTATGGCGACCTGGCGACGCTGCCGTTTTCCGAGATCGTGCAGGGCGTGGCGGCGTGGAAGGCGCGCCGCCGGCAT
>JBIJDI010000412.1:0-2670 GCA_044344235.1 Sulfuritalea sp.
GAGCTTGCCTTCGCGCGCCTGTTTTGCCAGTTCGCCGGTTTCGCGAGCGAGTTCGAAGACACCCTTGCTCTCGGCGTTCTTGATCACCGGCACC
Source organism: Sulfuritalea sp. (assembly GCA_044344235.1). Taxonomy (GTDB): domain Bacteria; phylum Pseudomonadota; class Gammaproteobacteria; order Burkholderiales; family Rhodocyclaceae; genus Sulfuritalea. The sequence goes on from JBIJDI010000412.1 coordinate 95, forward strand.
ATCAGGCCATTCGGCGTGTCAGCGGCAAAGCCGATGTTGAAATACTTCTTCAGCACCAGGGTGTCGCCGTCGATCGAGGCGTTGAACTCTGGATACTTCTGCATCGCCTTGACGCAGGCCTTGATCAGGAAGGCCAGCATGGTCAGCTTGGCGGCCGACTTGTCGCCGGATTTTTCATTTTCCTTGTTGATCTGCACGCGGAAGGCTTCGAGCTCGGTGATGTCGGCGTCCTCGTGATAGGTGACGGCCGGGATCATGGCCCAGTTGCGCGACAGGTTGGCACCGGAAATCTTCTTGATGCGCGACAGCGGCTGAACCTCGATGGCACCGAACTTCGCAAAATCGATTTTCGGCCAAGGCAGCAAATCTAGCCCGCCGCCTGAACCGGCCGCAGGCGCGGCGGCCAATGGCGTCGCGCCACTGATCACGCCCTTGACCCAGGCCTGTACGTCGCTTTGCAGAATGCGCCCCTTGGGGCCGGTTCCGGCCACCTTGGCAACGTCGACGCCGAGTTCGCGTGCAAACTGCCGCACCGACGGGCTGGCGTGAGCCGCCCGCCCGTGCAGTCGGTCTGCGGCCGTCGGCATGGAAATGCGTGGAGGAGCGGCAATCAGTTCGGCGTCGCCGGGACGGAAGTCCGCGGAGACGCCCGCTACCGACGAAGCCTGCGTGGCTGGTGCCGGCGCCTGAATGGGCGCCACCGGCGCAACTGCGGTCGCGGCCGCGGGTGGCGCCTCGCTGGCAACGGTCGCCGTGCCGCCAGCGCCGATTTTCACCAGCGCCACCAGGCTGCCTTCCGACACCTTGTCGCCCACCTTGATCTTCAGCTCGGTGATGACGCCCGACACCGGACAAGGAACATCCATGGTCGCCTTGTCCGACTCCACGGTCACCAGCGAGTCCTCAGCCTTGACCTCGTCGCCCACCTTGACCAGCACTTCGATGATCGGCACATCCTTGAAGTCGCCGATGTCCGGTACTTTCACTTCGACAATCTGGCTCATGGCTTAGACCTTTACCGGGTTGGGCTTGTTCGGGTCGAGCTTGTATTTCGCTATTGCTTCGGCCACCTTCTCCCGCTTAAGCGTGCCATCGTCGGCCAGCGCGGACAATGCCGCCACGGTGATCCAGTAGCGATCCACCTCGAAGAAGTGGCGCAGCTTTTCGCGCGTGTCCGAGCGGCCAAAGCCGTCGGTGCCGAGCACGGTGTAGTGGCGCGGCACCAGCGAGCGGATCTGGTCGGCAAAGACGCGGATGTAGTCGGTGGCGGCGATGATCGGCCCGCGGGTTTCGGCGAGGCAGGCCGAGACATGCGGCACGCGCGGCTTCTCCGTCGGGTGCAGCAGGTTCCAGCGGGTGCAGTCCTGTCCGTCACGCGCCAGCTCGTTGAAACTCGGGCACGACCACAGATCGGCCTCGATGCCCCAGTCGCTCTTGAGCAAGGCGGCTGCCGCAATGGCTTCCATGAAGATGGTGCCCGACCCCAGCAGTTGCACGCGCGGGCCGTTCGACGCCGCACCCTTGCGGAACTGGTACATGCCTTTGAGGACACCTGCGGCGGCATCGGCCGGCATCGCCGGGTGTTCGTAGTTTTCGTTCATCACCGTCAGGTAATAGAACACGTCCTCCTGCTCGGTGACCATCCGGCGCAGGCCATCCTGCACGATCACCGCCACTTCGTAGGCAAAGGTCGGATCGTAGGAAATGCAATTCGGCACGGTGCCGGCCAGCACCTGCGAGTGGCCGTCCTCGTGCTGCAGGCCTTCGCCGTTGAGCGTGGTGCGCCCGGCGGTGCCGCCGATCAGGAAGCCCCGTGCGCGCTGGTCGCCGGCGGCCCACACCAAATCCATGGTGCGCTGCATGCCGAACATCGAATAGCAGACATACACCGGGATCATCTGCAGGTTGTGCGTCGAATAGCTGGTGCCCGCGGCGATCCAGTCGGCCATGGCGCCGGCTTCGTTGATGCCGTCCTGCAGAATCTGGCCGGTCTTGGTTTCCTTGTAAAACATCATCTGATCGGCATCCTGCGGCACGTAGTTCTGGCCGTCCTGATTCCAGATGCCGATCTGGCGGAAGAGGCCCTCCATGCCGAAGGTACGCGACTCGTCGACCACGATCGGTACCACACGCTTGCCGATGATCTTGTCCTTCAACATCACGTTGAGTCCGCGCACGAATGACATCGTGGTGGAAAACTCGCGGCCTTCGCCACCCGCTTTCAACAGAGCGTCGAACGCCGACAGCGGCGGCACCGGCAGCGACTCCGCCTTGCGCCGGCGCGACGGCAGGTAGCCGCCTAGCGCCATGCGCCGCTCGCGCATGTAGTCGAGTTCCTTCGATCCTTCTTCGAGCTTGATGTAAGGCAGCTTCTCGAGGTCGGCATCCTTGACCGGCAGCTTGAAGCGGTCGCGGAAGGCCTTGACCGAGGTGGTGCCCATCTTCTTCTGCTGGTGCGTGATGTTCTGCGCCTCACCGGCTTCGCCCATGCCGTAACCCTTGATCGTCTTGGCCAGGATCACCGTCGGCTGGCCCTTGTGCGCCACCGCTGCCGCATAGGCCGCATACACCTTGTG
>JBIJDI010000411.1:0-2670 GCA_044344235.1 Sulfuritalea sp.
CAATCAGTCCTGGCTTTAATCACTTACTTTTCACCCGCCTCATTCCCTAGGAGACACGCATGGGCACCATCGAAGTTAGCGGCAAGACCTACGAAACCGACGAAGAAGGCTATCTGGTCGACCTCGCTCAATGGAACGAAGAAGTCGGCGCCTATCTGGCCACCACCGAGTCCGTCGAAATGACCGACCAGCACTGGGAAGTCATCAACTTCCTGCGCGATTACTACAACGAGTTCCAGATCGCCCCGGCCGTGCGCGTGCTGACCAAGGCCATCGGCAAGAAGCTCGGCCCGGAAAAGGGCACCAGCCAGTACCTGTACGACCTGTTCCCCTACGGTCCCGCCAAGCAGGCCTGCAAGATCGCCGGCCTGCCGAAGCCGACCGGCTGCGTATAAAGGGCTTGCAGGAAAACGATTGATTGGGGTAGGCGCCGGTTTTGCTCCTCCTTGTGCCATCCGGCGCCGCTTTTTCCCGCTCATTTTTTCGTTGTCCGCAGATCTTGACCCGAGCATGTCCTGACCGATGAATCTTCTCTTCGCCCTGCTGTTCTACGTCGCTACGCTGATCCTGGTGGGAGGCATTGCCTACCGGGTGTACGACTACGCACGTACGCCGGCGCCCTTGAAGATTCCCACCACGCCGGCACCGACCACCGCCGGAGGCGTGGCATTTCGCATGTTCCGCGAAGTGGTGTTTTTTGAAAGCCTGTTCAAGTCCAACCTGTGGATCTGGGCGTTCGGCTGGCTGTTCCATGTCGGCTTGGCGCTGGTGCTGCTGCGCCATCTGCGCTACTTCACCGAACCGGTGAATTTCATCATCGCCTTCATCCAGCCCTTCGGCATGTATGCCGGCTTCGCCATGGCCGCCGGCCTTGCCGGGCTCTGGGCGCGACGCTTTCTGGTCGAGCGCATCCGCTACATCTCGACTCCTTCCGATCACCTGATGCTGGCCCTGCTGCTGGGGATTGCCGGCACAGGCCTGATGATGAAATTCGTCATGCACACCGACGTCGTCGCAGTGAAGACATTCTTCCTCGGCCTGATGGTGTTCGAGATCAACCCGTTGCCCTCGCACCCCGGCCTCTACCTGCATCTGGGCATGGTCGTGCTGCTGATGATCATCTTCCCCGTCAGCAAGCTGCTGCATGCCCCCGGCGTATTCTTCTCGCCGACCCGCAACCAGGTCGACAACCCGCGCGAAACGCGGCATCTGGCGCCCTGGGCGGCCAAATTCGAGGCGAAGAACTGATCATGGCCGACGAAACCACCCCTGTCGCCGCACCGCCAGCGCCGAGTTCTGCGGCGCCAGCGGCCAAGCCGGCACCCGCCAAGCCGACCGTCAAGGTCAAGATCGAAGCCCCGGCCTTCCGCGAGTTCCCCACCATCCCCGCCTTGCGCGCGGATGCGATGATCGACCCCGACCCCTACACCGCGACCGCCGCGCACAACGAGGCCATCGGCTTCCCCGGCACGCTGGTCGATGGCTGGGAGCAGAAGGCTGTCGCCAAGATGGGCGAACTCTTGGGCAAGTACCGCTCGCTCAAGGTGTACATGGATAGCTGCGTACATTGCGGCGCCTGCACCGACAAGTGCCACTATTTCATCGGCACCGGCAATCCGAAAAACATGCCGGTGGCGCGCCAGGACCTGATGCGCTCGGTGTATCGCCGCTACTACACCCTGCCCGGCAAGCTGTTCCCCAAGCTGGTCGGGGCGCGGGACATGACCAAGGACGTGCTCGACGACTGGTTCCGTTATTACAACCAGTGTTCCGAGTGCCGCCGCTGCTCGGTGTTCTGCCCCTACGGCATCGACACCGCCGAAGTCACCATGGCGGCCAAGGAAATCATGCACAGCATCGGTGTCGGTCACAAGTACGTGAACGAGATCATCGGCAAGGTGCACAAGATCGGCAACAACCTCGGCCTGCCCGGCCCGGCGCTGGAAAACACGCTGGAAGGACTGGAAGAGGACGTGCTCGAAGAGACCGGCGCCGCCGTCAAGTACCCGCTCGACGTCAAGGGTGCCGAAGTCCTGCTGGTCACGCCCTCGGCTGACTTCTTCGCCGAGCCGCACGTCGATAGCCTGATCGGCTACGGCAAGGTGTTCCACGCCGCCGGTATTTCCTGGACGCTCTCCAGCAAGGCATCCGAGGCCGGCAATTTCGGCATGTTCATCGGCAATTACGAGCAGATGCAGAAGATCGCCATGCGCGTGCGTGAAGCCGCGCTGGAACTCGGCGTCAAGCGCATCGTGGTCGGCGAATGCGGACACGCCTGGCGCGTCGCCTACGCTTTCTGGAACACCCTCACCGGCATCGGCGCAGGCGCCGACGATCCGTTCGCGATCCAGCTGCAGAAGCAGCTCGACCCGAATTACAAGCAGCCCTCGCATATCTGCGAAGTGACCTGGGACCTGATCCAGGCCGGCCGCCTCAAGTTCAACAAGGAAGCCAACGATCACCGCATCGTCACTTTCCACGATTCCTGCAACGTCGCGCGCGGCTCGCGCATGGGCGATTACGCCGGCGGCCAGTTCGAGATACCGCGCAACATCATCCGCGCCGTCGCCAACCACTACGTGGATATGTCGCCCGACACCACGCATGAAAGAACCTTCTGCTGCGGCGGCGGCGGCGGTTTGCTGACCGACGAGCTGCTCGACCTGCGCG
>JBIJDI010000069.1:0-9730 GCA_044344235.1 Sulfuritalea sp.
CCCCGGCTACCCCGCCCGCGGCTGCCGTGGCAACCAGCAGGCGCCGCCGACCGCAATCGACTGTATCGTCACAACTCATGGTGATAGTCCCTGAATGCAGAAATGCGAATTCGAAAACGAAGTTTCAGTAAAACGGAGTTTCAGTGAAGGCTAACGTCGGCTCTATCGACGTTAAGCGCAGCGGCCGTAACTAAAAGACCGCAATTGTAGCGAATCTCACAGCGCGATTAAAGCCCTGAACTGACCCAACTTATCGGCGCTGACTGTTGCAACAGGATAAGTTGCTAATAATCAGCTAGATAACGCCATCTGCCCGCAAACGAACTATCTCTTCGGGGGGGTAGCCGAGGCGTCCCAGCACCCGATCTGTATGTTCGCCGAGGCCAGGGCCGATCCAGCGGGTCTCGCCAGGGGTCAGTGACAGTTTCGGCACGATGCCTGGGATATGAAAGTCTTTTCCATCAGGGAGTTGCGTCTTCTCCAGCATCTGCCGGGCGAGAAACTGCGGGTCCTTGAACATGTCAGCCGCCGAGTAGATGGGGCTGGCCGGCACTTGAGCGGCTGCTGCGACGCGCAGCACAACCTCCGCATCATTTGCGGCGACCCAGGCGTCGATCACGGCATAGATTTCTGCGGCCCGCGCATCGCGGCCCGCGTTGCTGCCGAGTTGGGGGTCGTCCGCCAGGTCTGCACGACCGATGGCGAGCATGAGCCGCCGGAAAATCGCGTCGCCATTGGCGCCGATGATCAGGTGTTTGCCGTCTCTTGTGGTGTGCGTATTCGAAGGCGTAATGCCCGGCATCACATTGCCGGTGCGCTCGCGAATGAAGCCGAAGACATCGAACTCCGGCACCAAACTTTCCATCATGGCAAACACCGCTTCGTACAAGGCGACATCCACCACCTGCCCTGCTCCGCCATTTACCTCGCGATGACGCAGTGCCATCAAGGCGCCCAGCGCACCCCAAAGCGCAGCAATCGAGTCGCCAATGGAAATGCCGGTCTTTACCGGCGGGCGATCCCCAAAGCCCGTGACGTAGCGCAGCCCCCCCATCGACTCACCGATGGCGCCGAAACCCGGCTGACTGGCCATCGGCCCGGTCTGGCCGAAACCGGAAAGGCGCACCATGATCAGGCCCGGATTGATCGCGGATAGCACATCCCATCCCAAGCCCAGCTTTTCCATGACGCCGGGACGAAAGTTCTCGACCACCATATCCGCTTCGGCCACCAGTTTCCGGGCGATCTCGACGCCTTGCGGATGCTTCAGATTGAGAGTCACCGACTGCTTGTTGCGCGCCTGGACAAACCACCACAAGGATGTTTCGCCCTCGCCGGTCGGATACAGCTTGCGCCATTTGCGCAGGGGATCACCCTCGCCCGGCGCTTCGATCTTGATCACCTCGGCACCGAACTCGCCGAGGATGCGCGAGCAAAACGGCCCGGCGATCAGGGTGCCGAATTCAACGACCTTGACGCCGGCAAGCGGCTTGGCGCTGGAACTCAAGCTCAAACGAAGTCGCGGCGCTCGCGCAGCGCCTGCGCCACCGTTGCCGCGTCGGAAAATTCAAGTTCGCCGCCCACCGGCAGACCGCGCGCGATGCGGCTGACCTTGAGTCCGCGCGCATGCAGGAGTTCGGAGAGGTAATGCGCCGTGGCCTCGCCCTCATTGGTGAAATTGGTCGCCAGAATCACTTCCTTGACCACCCCGTCCGAGGCGCGCGCAAACAGCCGCTCGAAGGCAAGCTCCTTCGGCCCGATGCCATCGAGCGGACTCAGCCTGCCCATCAATACATAGTAGAGGCCGTTATAAGCGTGAGTCTGCTCCATGCTGTTTGCATCCACCGGCATTTCGACAATGCACAACTGCGATGCATCCCGGCGCGACGAGAGGCAACGCTCGCAGATTTCGGCTTCGGTAAAACTGTTGCAGCGCGCACAGTGATGTAGCGACTGCAAGGCGGCATCGAGGCCGCGGGCGAGGCGATCGGCCCCGCGTCGATCGCGCTGCAACAGGTGATAGGCCATGCGCTGCGCTGACTTCGGACCGACACCTGGCAGGCAGCGCAATGCCTCGATGAGCTCGTCGAGGCTTGACGACGGAGTCATCAGAACGGCAGTTTCATGCCGGGCGGCAGGTTGAGGCCGGCGGCAAAGCCGCCCATCTTTTCGGCGGTGGTTGACTCGACCCTCCGATTGGCGTCGTTCAACGCCGCCGCAATCAGGTCTTCCAACATTTCCTTGTCATCCATCACCGACGGATCGATGGTGACGCGCTTCACATCGTGCTTGCAGGTCATGACCACTTTCACCGCGCCGGCGCCCGACTGTCCTTCCACTTCGATCTGTCCCAGTTGCTCCTGCGCCTTCTCCATGTTGGCCTGCATCTGCTGGGCCTGCTTCATCAATCCGGCTATGCCACCCTTCATCATTTTTCCTGAACTCCTTAAACGGGTTTGATCGTTGATTCGTCGATGCTGGCATCGAACAGGTCGACCACATCGCGCACGAAGGGGTCTTGTTCGATGGATGCAATGGCACGGTCCTGGCGCTCGCGCTGCGCATTGCGGCTGCGCGCCGCCGGCGTCTCGGTAGCAACCTCCGCAACATCGATCTCGAGACGTAGCGGGCGGCCGTAGCGAACCTGCAACTCGGTCTGCAGCTTTTCCTGCTGCGGCTTTCCGAGCAGATGCTTATGCACCGGCGAAAGCCGCAAACGGATGGCCGACTCGGTGCGTTCCGACAGTTCGCAGTGCTGGGCCAATTGCTTGGCCATTCCCGTCAGTGGCAGGTCCGCGACAAGCGCGTGCCAGTCCTCTGCCACCGGTGCAGTCGAAGTTACGACCGGCGCGGATGCAGCTGCAGTGGCAAGAGTCGGCGCTGGCGATACGGCGGCAGGCGGCCGAACCGGAGCCGTCGCCGCTGCTGGCGGGGACTGGCGCGCGGGCGCCGGGGCTGCGGCCCTTGCCGTCACCTTGGCGGCGCCGGTACGTTCCGGGCGAAACGCATGCAGCCGCAGCAGCGTCATGACGAAGCCGGCGTAGTCATCCGGCGCCAGTGAAAGTTCGTCGCGACCGTGAATCGCGATCTGATAGGCCAGTTGCAGATACTCGGCATCCAGTGCCTGAGCGTAAGGCGCGAGCCGGCTGCGCTCCGCCTCGTCGAGCAGGGCCTCGGGAGCGAACTGGATCAGGGCAATGCGATGGAACAGCGTGGCCAGTTCCTGCAGGCCGCCGTCAAACGACAGACTGCGCGCATCCATCAGCTTCGCCACCTCGATCATGGCATGCACATCCTGCGCTACCAGCCCGTCGAGCAGCGCAAACAGGTGTTCGTCACCCACAGTGCCGAGCATGGCACGTACGCCTTCGTCTTCAACCTTACCGGCGCCGTGGGCGATGGCCTGATCAAGCAAGGAGAGCGCGTCGCGCATGCTGCCGGCCGCGCCCTTGGCCAGATGGCGCAGGGCGGCAGGCTCGAAAGCCAAGCCCTCGGCTTCCAGCACCCGGGACAGGTGATCGACGATATGCGTCAGCGGCATCTGCTTCAGGTTGAACTGCAGGCAGCGCGACAGTACCGTGACCGGAATCTTTTGCGGATCAGTGGTGGCGAGAATGAACTTGACGTGCTCCGGTGGTTCTTCCAGGGTCTTCAGCATCGCGTTGAAGGCGTGCCCGGAGAGTTGATGGACTTCGTCGATCACGTAGACCTTGTAGCGGCCGATGGTCGGCGCGTAGGTGGCGCGTTCCAGCAACTGGGTCATGTCGTCGACACCGCGATTCGACGCGGCATCAAGTTCGATGTAGTCGACAAAACGGCCGGTATCGATCGCGGTACACGCCGAACACACGCCGCAGGGCGTGGAACTGACGCCGGCTTCGCAGTTCAGGGCCTTGGCCATGATGCGCGCCAGCGTCGTCTTGCCGACCCCGCGCGTGCCGGTAAATAGATAGGCGTGATGCAAACGATTCTGGTCCAACGCGTGGGTCAGCGCCCGCACGACATGCTCCTGCCCCACCAGGGTAGCGAAAGACTTGGGGCGCCACTTGCGGGCAAGGACCTGATAGCTCATGCAGCGATTTTATCAGGCCCGCTGCTTTGCATGCCGGGGAAAGCGCTTCGCGCGCCGGTGCTTTGCATGCCGGGGATTGCGCTTCGCGCGCCGGTGCTTTGCATGCCGGGGATTGCGCTTCGCGCGCCGGCAACAAACGGGGCAGCCCATAACGGATGGCTGCCCCTCTTTGCTGCAAACTGGAGAACTCCTTGCCGGACGGTGTCAGCCCTTGCGCGGCTCCGCAGCGGCCCCTGGAGCACCCGTCGGACGACCGCGACCGGGACCATGCTGATGCCGGCCGGCAGCGCTGAAATGCTTGTCGGCTGCGGCCTTCTGCTCCGGCGTCAGCGCGGCATAGAGTCGATTGAAAGATTCGTTGACCGATTCCATCGCGACGACGCGCTCCTTCATCAGCCCCTGCATCTGCGCCATGCGCTCGGGCGCGCTTACCGGCTTGTCGTCTTTCATGCTGTCACGCATGGCCTGCATGCCTTTGCCGGCTTCCGCCTTCGACTTGTCGGCGAAAGCCTGCCAGAGCGGCTCCTGTTGGGCGGTAAGTTTGAGTTCGCTCTTGAACCGGGTCAGGCGCTGTTCAGCGCGAGCGCCCGGATCCATCATGCCGCCCTGCTGCATGGAACTGCGCTGCATGCCCGGCTTGCCATCGCTGCCGCAGCCTGGTCCCTGTGCGTAGGCGATGCCGAAAAATACGGCGCTGGCGGCCAAAAAGCCCGCGACGATGGTGTTCTTTCTGTTCATGGTGTGCTCCTGTGGTGAATGCCTCATGGCAGGATGCATTTCAACCTGCGGCTGTAAGCCTGATGTGACAGGCGAAGGGAGTTTGTAAGGGAAGATTACAAAGCCACAGCCGGCGCGGAGGGGTGCGGCGAGCCTGGCCCCCGGCACTTGCGGAAAATGGCTGTGGCTGCTTCCTTCCGGACCTGACCAGATTCACCACCCCGCAATGCGGGGAGACCCGCCGCGAGACGAATTCTAGCAGCGCCGCGCATCGCCGTCTCGCCAGCGCCGACTTTTATCAGCCACCGCCGCGCTGGTAGTAGAGCGAAAAGCGATCCATGAAGGCATCCTGCGCGGCCTGGTCGAGGCCATCGAATGCGATCTCCACCCGATGGCGCTCCAGCCGCACCAGGCCAATCTCAAGCGACTCGATCTGGGTCAGGCGAACGGACCAGCCCTCGCCACAGAGCTTGCCGTCATTTTCACGAAAGCCCTCCCCGCCGGTCGCGAGCGGCAGCAGCCGAACGAAATCAGCGCGCGTGGTCGTCGCGTCGTAAGCGAGAGGGAATCTCATCCACCGGCGACAGGCGGCCAGATGGCCAGCGTTTCCCCGTCCCGCATGGTGCGACCAGCCCGTTCTCCCGGCGGAATGAAAGTGCCGTCGATCAGCACCAGATGGACCAGCTTCTGCGGCAGGCTGAAGCGCTCGATGAGCTGCGCGACCGTGGTTTCATCGGCCAGTTCAAGCGCCAGCGCATTGGTCTTCTTCGCCTCGGACGGAAGATAGTCCTGCAAGGTTGCGAACAGCTTGAATGTGACTTTCATTGGTGTGGCCGATGAATCGCGGTCAGCACCCCTTACGCCGCCTTCTGCGCCGTCGCCAGATAGGCCGCCATGAAGTTGGTCGGATCGGCCAACAATCGCTGCTTCCATTCGCCAAGCGGTGCCTGCGTCTGCACCAGTCCGCGCAAGGCGCCGACATGATCGGTCCAGCCGATGCTGGTGGCTCCGATCAATACATCGCCCTTGAACTGCAGCGACAGGTAGCGATGTCTGGCTTCATCGACCAGCTCGACGCTCGCGCCACCCTGCTCCTTGCCAACGCCCTGCCATTGTCCGAACGAGGTTGAGATCAGGCCCAGGGTATCCAACACATTGATCGCCAGACTGCCGCCGCTGACGGCTGCCCCGCCCGCCATGTTGTGCGCGGCGACGCGAGCCTGATCGACGGCGTTGGGCTGGATCGCGTTGAGCTCCGGCTGACCGGTATGAAACCCCGGCGCTTCCGTAACGTCGCCGGCCGCATAAATGTCGGCAACATTGGTACGCATGCCGCCATCGACCCGGATGCCACGTTCGACCGTGACGCCGCTGCCGGCCAGAAAAGTCGTGTTTGGCGCAACCCCCGCCGCGCAAATCACCAGATCGGCGACGATGTCGGCGCCGGTGCTGAGCTTCGCCACGAGGGTGCCGTCCTTTTGCGTGATGGCCGTCACCCCGGCATTGACATGTACCGCAACGCCCTTGCCCTCGACCCACTGCCGGATCATGCTGCCGGCCTTGGCCGTCATCATGCGCGGCACCATGCGGTCGCCCATCTCGACTACGGTGAGCTTGACACCACGTGCGGCCAGCGCTTCCATGATGATGCAGCCGATAAAACCGGCGCCGATCTGCAGCACGCGAGCACCAGGCGCCGCCTTCGCCGCGATGGCGCGCGCGTCCTCGATGGTCCAGCACGTATGCACGTTGGGCAGATCCATGCCCGCAACCTTCGGCAGCAGCGGTCGCGAACCTGTCGCGACCAGCAGGCGATCGTAGGGCAGACGTTCGCCGCTGGCGAATTCCACCTGTTTCGCCTTCGCATCGATCTTGACCACCTTGCCTTCGATAAGGTGGATGCGTTCCTTGGCATAGTGATCGTGGCTCTTGCGCAGATGCGTGCCCGTATCCGGAATTTTCCCGATCAGGAAATAAGGAATCGCCATGCGCGAGTACGGAGGCTCGGATTCGTCGCCGATGAGGGCAATCTCCGCATCCGGCTGCAGGCGGCGCAGTGTTTCGGCGGCGACCAGACCGGCTGGCCCGTTGCCAATGATGACGTGTTTCATGGGGGCATCCTTAAAACGATCAGGGGACCGGCAACGCCGATCCCCTGAGGGCGTCGCAAAATTACAGACCCAAACGGGCGAGCGTTTCCTTGGTCGGCACGCCTTCCGCACTCCAGCCACGAGCCTTGTAGTACTCCGGGCGCATCTTGTCGATACCGCTCACCAGCCCCTTGGCAGGGCCGGTCTTGGCCGGTTCGGTCTTGAGGCGCGCCGGCAGGTCGTCGTCCTTGGCGGTAAATCCGGCGGCATTATTGAACAGGCGCTCCATGTTCCAGATGCGCTCGCCTACCAGCGCCAGCTTTTCCATGGTCCAGTCGCCGTCGCAGGCCGCATCGAGCTGCGGCTGCAGGTCGACCAGTGACCAGGCAAAGGTGGTGAACACGCAGACTCCGGCGGAGTCGAACACCGAGGTGGCATCCTGGAAGGCCTTCACCAGATCGGCCTTGCCTTCGGTCACCAGCGGATCGGTCTTGACCGGAATGCCCAGCACCTCGGATGCCACGGTATAACCGCGCAGGTGACAGGCGCCACGATTGGACGTGGCGTAGGCCAGGCCCATGCCCTGAATGCCGCGTGAGTCGTAGGCCGGGAACTCCTGCTTCTTGACGCCCATCGACAACTCGGGCTTGCCATACTTTGCGCACATGCGTGCGGAACCAAGCGCCAGATCCTTGCCAAAGCCTTCGCCCTTGACCAGCATTTCGGCCAGGGCCACCAGCGCCTGGGCGGAACCAAAGGGCGCGTCGAGACCAATCTGCTCCTTGGTCAGAATGCCCATGTCGTAGAGCTCCATGGCCGCCGCCACGGTGGCGCCGAAAGTGATGGGATCGAAGCCGTCTTCGTTGCAGATCAGGTTGGCGTATTGCAAAGCCTCCAGATCGCCGACGCCGTTGGCCGCGCCCAGCGCCCAGGCCGCTTCGTATTCGAGGCCGCCAGAGGCTCCCCAGTATTGCGGCTTGTTCACCACACTGAAATGCGTCTCGTCGATCTTCGAAATACGTCCGCAGGCGATGGTGCAGCCAAAGCAGGCGGCGTTGGTGACCAGATGGGCCTTGCCATCGGTGGGCCGCTTTTCGTGCATCGCTTCGGCCGAAATCTTGCGCGCATCCTCGAACTGGACGTCACGGTGATTGCGCGTCGGCAGAGCGCCCATTTCGTTGATGACGTTCATCAGCACCTGCGTGCCATAGGTCGGCAGACCCTGACCGGTGACGGCATTGTCGGCCAACACCTTCTTCGCCGCCGCCGCCGCCGTCATGAACGCCTTCGGATTCTTGATGGCGCCGGCGCCCTTGGTGCCGCGCACGGCCACTGCCTTGAGGTTCTTCGAGCCCATCACGGTGCCCACGCCGGAACGGCCGGCAGCACGGTGCAGGTCATTGACGATGCAGGCATACATGACGCCGTTCTCGCCGGCTCGGCCAATGCTGCAAACGCGCACTTGCGGGTCCTGATGGGTCTTCTTGATGGTCTCCTCGGTCTGCCACACGGTCTTGCCCCACAGGTGGGCGGCGTCGCGCAGTTCAACCTTGTCGTCTTCAATCGAGAGGTACACGGGCTTGGCTGACTTGCCTTCGAAGATGACCATGTCCCAGCCGGCGAACTTGAGTTCGGCGCCGAAGTAGCCGCCCGAATTGGAGCATGCAATGGCGCCGGTCAGCGCGCCCTTGGTGATCACCGAATAGCGCCCGCCGGTGGACGCAGGCGTGCCGGTGAGCGGCCCGGTGGCCATAATCATCTTGTTGGCCGGCGACAGCGGATCGACCTTCGGGTCGACTTCTTCGACGAAATACTTGGTGGCCAGCCCACGCTGACCGAGGTACTGTTGAGCCCACTCCATGTTGAGGGGCTCGGATTTGCAAGTGCCCTTGCTCAGATCAACGCGCAGGATCTTTCGTGTCCATCCCATGTCATTCTCCTTAGGCGCTGGCGCGCGGTTGAGTGTCGGTCTTGCCGGCCCATTGACGCATCTTGTCGAGCCCGGTCCAGTCGGCGTCGACGTAGGTGATGGCACCGGTGGGACAGGCCGTGACGCAGGCCGGATCGCCGCCGCAGAGGTCGCACTTCTGCACCTTGCCGGATTCCGCGACGTAATTGACCGTGCCGAACGGGCAGGCAATGGTGCATACCTTGCAGCCGACACAGACATCCTCATGCACCACCTTGGCGCCGGTACCGGCGTCGATGCGGATGGCATCGACCGGGCAGGCGGTCATGCACCAGGCTTCGGCGCATTGAGTACAGGTGTAGGGGACTTTGCGTCCGGCGTGTTCGAAGTCGAAGACCTTGATCCGCGACTTGGAGATGTTGAACACTCCGTGATTCTCGAAGGAGCAGGCCATCTCGCATTGCAGACAGCCGGTACATTTGTTGGGGTCGATGTGCAACGATTTCTGCATGATGCCTCCTCTTATGGGTATTCCCTGAATATGCGAAAACGTGCCTATTCTAGGCCTCAACAAATGTTGTTATAGAAACTTTCGATGCTGCACTGCGATACCCTGCATTCTCCTTGGTCAGGCAAGGAGGAATTCACGCACCGGCGCTACCTGCGCAGCATCCATCAGCATCGGTGCATGGCCGACGCCGGGCACTTCGACCAACTTTGCGCGCGGTCCGCGCTCACTCATCTGCAGCGCCGTATCGTGCGTCAGCAGATCGGATGCAACCCCGCGCAACAGCAGTGTCGGGCACGCGATACCGTCATACAGAGGCCATAGTTCGATGTCCTTGCCTTCGCTGGCGGCCTGCATCTCGCGAAACGGCTGGGCGATGCCCGGATCGTAGGCAAACTCCACCTTGCCGTCGGCGGCGGTGCGCGTCACATGCA
>JBIJDI010000070.1:0-9707 GCA_044344235.1 Sulfuritalea sp.
GGCAATCTCGGCTTCCATCATTTTGCGCGTGGCTTCGAACAGCGCCTGCTTGTGCGACTCGTAACTTTCGACGCCGTACTTTTTCAGCAGTTCCACCAAACGGCGCTCGCCTACGGTGCAGGCGCCCATCTCGGCCTTCATGTCGTGTTGCACGATGTCGAGGCGGACGTTGGCGAAGATCAGGCCCCACACGTCCTTGCGCAGCTTGCCGCGCTCGACCACCTTGACCGGCGGAATGCGCAGGGCTTCCTGCCAGACTTCGACCGCATTCGGGTTGTAACCGCCGGCGACATTGCCGCCGATGTCGGCCTGATGGCCCTTGACCGCCGTCCATGCCACCAGCTTGTCGTCGAAAAACACCGGCTTGAAAGCGGCGACGTCGTTGTTCTGGTTGCCCAGGCTGAAGACGTCGTTGTGGAAGATTACGTCGCCCGGATAAATCTCGTCGCCGAAAAATTCCTTGATGTACTTGCATACCGGCGCCAGTGAAAAGGCCAGGATGGGCAGGTTCTCGGTCTGTTCCAGCATGTTGCCGTCGGCGTCGTAGAGTCCGGTGACGTAGTCCTTGGCCTCGCACAGGATGGGCGAGCGGGTGGTCTGCTCCATCGAAATGCTCATCTCGTCGGTGATCGACTTGAAGGTCCGTGCATAGACGGAAAGCAGGATGGGGTCAATCTTTTGGGTGCTCATGCCAGTGCCTCCGCGTTTGCCTTGGTGTCCTTGAAGCAGGCCTGAGCGAGAGCCTCGCGACCCTTCTGCCAGATGACGAAAGAACCCAGCGCATCCACGGCGCAATCGTAGGCGTCGCTGACGAAAATCGCCGTCGTCACCTGTTCGATCATCGCTGGTCCCTCGATTCGGTTGCCGAAATGCATCCTGTGGCCGTCATACACCGGCGTTTCGCGGAAGGTCTTGGTCTCCGGGATGTACATGCTGCGCTTGCCCTTCAGCGCGGCGGAGGCGTCTGCGCCGGCCCATGCTTCCTGGCGGTAGGTCGGTTTGTCGGTAATGCCGATGGCCTGGACGCGGACGTTGATGATTTCGATGGGGGTCTTCTCACCCTCCAGCGAATAGCCGTAAAGCCTGTTGTGCTCGGCGTTGAAGGCTTGGGCAATGGCAACGGTGTCGTGGCTGTCAATCAGTTTGCGCGGTACCGAGAAGGAAACTTCGTGGTACTGCTTGATGTAGCGGCAGTCGAACTTGACATCGTAGCGGCGGCGTTCCTCGCTGATGCGTTCCTCGACCAGTTGCCGGGTGCCGTCGGCCGACATCTCATCGATCATGGCGGTGAGCTTTGGCCAATCGATGGCTTCGAGGCGCGAGACGAAGGTGCGCACGAAGTCGTGCTTGAGTTCGCTCATCAGCATGCCGAAGGCGCACAGCACGGAGGACTCGCGCGGCACGATCTGCAGCGGGATTTCGAGTTCGCTGCAGATCAGGCAGGAATGGATCGGACCGGCGCCGCCGGCCGGAATGAAGGGGAATTCGCGCGGATCGAAGCCGCGCTTTATGGTCACCTCGCGCACGCCCTGAGCCATGTTGTTGCAGGCGACGCGGTACATGCCGGCGGCGGCGGCTTCGACGGTAAGCCCCATCGGCTTGGCGATGTGCTCGTCGATTGCCGCGCGTGCAGCAGCCGCGTCTAGTTTCATCTTGCCGCCGGCGAAGAAGCCGGGGTCGAGGTAGCCCAGCACCACGTTGGCGTCGGTGGTGGCGGGTAGCTTTCCGCCCTTGCTGTAGCAGGCCGGACCCGGATCGGCGCCGGCGCTTTGTGGTCCCATGCGCAACATGCCGCCTTGGTCGAGCCAGCCGATTGACCCGCCGCCGGCACCGATGGTGTGGATGTCGAGCATGGGCAGGGCAATCTTGTGGCGGGCGATCTCGCCGTCATTCTTGATCATCGGTGCATCGACGGCGACCGAGGCTTCGAAGCTGGTGCCGCCCATGTCGGTGGTGATGCACTTGTTCTGGCCGTGCAGGCGGACATAGAACAGGCCGGCGCCGGGGCCGCCGGCGGGGCCGGAGAGCAGGGTCAGCGCTGCCTTTTCGCGCGCCAATTGCGGCGAGATGACGCCGCCGTTGGATTGCATGATCAAGAGCAGGTTCCTGAAACCGATGCCCTTGAGGCGGCCGACCAGTTGGTCGAGGTAATGATTGAGCTTGGGGCCGACGTAGGAATTCAGGGCCGTGGTGCTGACACGCTCGTAAAAGCGGATCGACGGCAGCAGGTCGGTCGACACCGAGAGATAGGCGCCGGGCATTTCCTTTTTCACCAGCTCCGCCGCCGCCTGCTCGTGGACCGGATTGGCGAAGGAATTCATGAAGCAGATCGAGACCGCCTGAACGTCTTCCTGCTTGAACAGGGCGATGGCCTGTTTGATTTGCGCCAGGTCGAGCGGCGTGGTCTCAAGGCCGTGGCGGTCAAGGCGGCCTGCAATGCCGGCGCGCAGGTAACGCGGCACCAGCGGCTTGACGTTGGTGTAGCGGTTGTTGTACTGCTCCTCGCGGATGCCACGGCGCATTTCCAGCGCGTCGCGCACGCCCTCGGTGGTCAGCAGCGCGCACTTGGCGCCGGTGCCGGTCAGCGTCGCATTGGTGGTGACCGTGGTGCCATGCACGATGGTGTCGATGGTCGGCGCGAAGGCTTCCAGCGTCAGCGGCGGATTCATGCTGGCGGCAATATCAGTGAGACCGTTGACCACGGCAATCGACGGGTCGGACGGGGTCGACAGCGTCTTGAATATCGCCGGCTCGGCGTCGTCGCGCGTGACCACGAAGTCGGTAAAGGTCCCGCCGACGTCGATTCCGATCTTAAGCGCCATAACATGTGCTCCGTGTCTGTATGTTTGTCATTGGGATGATTCGGCGTGCGCGACCATCTGGCGCACGTCTTCCTTTCGCACCTTGCCCAGGGCAGTCTTCGGCAACTGGCCGACGAGAATGACCTCCTTGGGATGCTTGAAGCGCGCGATACGGCCTTCGAGCAGCTGCAGCACCTGTTCGCCGGTCAACTTGCTGCCGGCGCTGGGCACCACCACGGCGACCACAATTTCGCCCCAGCGTTCGTCGGGCCGGCCGATCACCGATGCTTCGGCGATGTCGGGCGACTCGATCAACACGTTTTCGATCTCGGCCGGGTAGATGTTTTCGCCGCCGGAAATGATCATGTCCTTGCTGCGGCCATCGACGTAGAGATAGCCTTCATCGTCAAGGTGGCCCATGTCGCCGGTATGGAACCAGCCGTCGACCAGAACCGTGGCGGTAGCCTGCGGCGCTTGCCAGTAGCCGCTCATGACGTTGTCGCCCTTGATCAGGATTTCGCCGGGATTGCCGTTTTTCACGGTCGCACCTTCATCGTCGACGAGGCGCAGCTGGCAATGGGCGGCCACGCGCCCGGTCGATCCGACCTTGCGCATTGCGTCGCCGGCCTTGAGGTAGGCGGCGATCGGGCAGGTTTCTGTCGAGCCATACACCTGGACCATCGGCACGCCCTTGGCATGGACGGCGTGAATCACATGTCGCGGCACGATCGTCGAGCCGGTGGTGATCATGCGCAGGCTGGAAAAGTCGGCGCCGGCCCAACGGCGATGTGCCATCATCATGTCCAGTTGTGCCGGCACCAGAACGGTCAGAGTGATGCCTTCGCGTTCGATGGCGTCGAAGGTGGCATCCGCATCGAACCTGGGATGCAGCACCACGGTGCAGCCGGCTTGCAGCGCCGGCGTAGTCTGGTTGTTCAGGCCGCCGACGTGAAACAGCGGCAGGGTGGTGAGGATGACGTCGTTCTGGGTCAGGTCGTGCATGTCGGCGCTGTTGGCCGCGTTGCATACCAGCGCCCGCTGCGTCAGCAGCACGCCCTTGGGTTTCCCTGTCGAGCCCGACGTGTAGCAGATGAGCAGGGGCTCTTCCTCGTCGACTTGCGGATCGAGCGGAACGGGGGCGCCGGCCCGGCCGCAGAACTCGGTCCAGGAAATCCATCCATCGGCGGCAGCACCGAAACTGATCAACGTCGTGTTGCTCAGCGAATCGCGAAAGACGTTTGTCTGAGCGACATACGCCGGCTCGACAAACAGCAGCGCGGGCGGGCAGTCGGCCAGCATCTTCTGGTGCTCGGGACCGGCCAGCCGCCAGTTGAGGGGCATGAACAGCGCACCGAGACGGGCACAGGCAAACAGCAGGGCGAGCATTTCCGGGCTGTTGAGGCCGAGGTAGGCAATACAGTTGCCGCGCCTTACGCCGGAAGCTGCAAGGGCGGCCGCGAGTCTATCGATCAGTGCGGCGAACGCCGCGTAGGAAACGTCGCGTCCCGAAAAGCGAATGGCCGCCTTGTCGGGCGTCAGCCCGGCGTGTCGGTTAATCCATTCTGCTATGTTCATACGGCTGCGAGGCTTTCTTAGGCTAGGCGTCGCAGACTTCCAGCACCACCGACATCGCGGTGTCGCCCGCCGCGCAGCCGGTGAACAGGCCGAAGCCGCCGCCGCGCAGCGCCAGTTCCTCGATCAGCTCGATGATGGCGCGGGTGCCCATCGGTGCCTGGGGATGTCCCCACACCAGCGAGCAGCCATAGTTGTTCATCGACTTGAGGTCGCAGCCGGTCTGTTTGGCGAAGAACAGGTCATTGACCGCGAATGGGTTGTGCGTCTTGATCGCCGTCATTTGCGCAACACTGCGGTTGGCCTGGGTCAGCGCACGCTGCGCCGCGGGCAGCATGGCCTCGGGCATATAGGCCAGCGGTACGCGAGCCAGGCCGAAACCATGCAGGCGCACGGCGATTTTCGGGTTGGCGGAAAGTTCCCTGGCCTTTTCACGCGTGGTGACAACGATTGCCGCGTTGCCGTCGGCGGGATGCGTCTGCCCGCCGAAAGTCACCGTGCCGCCCGGCATGGCCGGCTTGAGTTTGGCCAGACCTTCCGGCGTCGACTGGGAGACGCCTTCGTCGCCCGTCATCGTGCTCGCGGTCTTCCTGAAGTTGGGTGCCGGCACGTCGAAGGGCAATGTCATGAAGCGCTTGAGGAAGGCCGAATCCTGGTCAAGCGCCTGGCGGTACTGTTCTTCGCGTCGCAGCACGACATCGTGCTGCTCTGCCGTGCCGATGCCGTATTTTGCGGCGACGTTCTCGGCGGTCTGCAACATCGCATGGCCACCGAGGGGGTCGCAGCCGAAGTTGTCCATCACCCAGTCCTCGGCCGCGCCCGTGCCACCGGGGCCGCGCGGGTTGGGGTAGTAGATGTGCGGCCCATTCGAGGTGCGGTCGCAATTTATGGCGAGCGCGGTTGTTGCCATGCCTGCTTCGATGTCCTGCGCAGCGGCGAGCAGCGTGCGCACGCCCGTGGCACAAGCCTGCATCAGCGTCGGGCCGCCGGCTTGCGTCGCGCCGATCATGCCAGTGAGCCAGGGCAAGCCGTAGAAGGAATGTTTTTGCGGTACGGAAAAGCCCAATACTCCGTAGTCGAAGGCGGTAGGGTCGATGTTGCGCTTGGCCAATTCGAGTTTGGCAACGTGTGCGGCGAACTCGATGCTGTGCAGGTTGGCAAAGCTGCCCTGCCAGCGGGCGAAGGGGGTGCTCCAATAGGCGCCGTAGGGGATTTCTGCTTTGAAGGTCATGACTCAGTTCCGGTTAAGCGTGGGTATTGGCGTTTTCCGCAAGGAGCGCCCCGACTGGGCGTCGCACTGCGGCAAGGCGTGGTGCTATCGCACCGAGGCGCTTTGTTCCGCCTCCTTTTCCTTGTCGATCTGCTCAATGGCGGTGATCAGGAAGTGCTTGGCGGCTTCAAGGTGCTTGTGCATCGCGGCGGCAGCAGCATCCGGATCCTTTTTCTTGAACGCGGCGTGAATGTTTCGCATCCCGGTGAGAGCGGCTTTTCTTGCCGCCGCATCGCCCAGGGTCAGCACGCGCAGGAAGCGCACATGACCGACGTACTGGTCGAGGAGCCTGGACATCCGTCGATTCGGAATCAACGCGCGCCAGGCGTTGTGGAAGCGGCTGTTGGCCTCCAGAAATGCACGGTAGTCGCCGCTTTTTTCTGCGGCCGCGGCATCTTCGACGGCGGAAGACATGCTTGCCAGGTCTGAAGGGCCGGTCACTTCGGCGACCGCGCTGCTGGCCGCCGCAGGCTCCAGCAGAAAGCGAAGCTGGTAGATTTCTTCGATGTCTGCGTCGGTCAGTTCCGGAACGACGAAGCCGCGTCCCTCCATGACGATCATGCCTTCGCTTTCGAGGCGGGCCAGAGCCTCGCGTACAGGGGTGCGCGAAACGCCGAGTTGCGCAGCCAGGCTGACCTCCTGCAAGCGCTCTCCGGGGCGAATCTGATGGCTGCCGATGTTGTCGCGCAACTCGTGATAGACGCGATCGGCCAAGCCGGCAGGCCGTTCCAGGGGCTTGATTGATGTGTTCATGGCAAAATCAAAGGCGTTATTGCGCTCGCATCAGGGAATACTGGATACTGTATACGTAGTACATTGAAGGTGTCAATAGGAGCGGGTGGCAAACAGATGGGTCTTTCGCTTGATGATTTGGCAGCGGGCGTCATTGCCGGAGAGCGTTCGGCGTTGGCGCGGGCGCTGTCGCTCGCCGAGCGGGATTCCGCCGCCGCTGCGGATCTCCTGTCCAGGCTGGAAGGCAGGCCGGGCAGGGCACACGTGATAGGCGTTACCGGTCCCCCGGGGGCCGGCAAGTCCACCCTGGTTGGCGTGCTGCTGCGGCAGTTCGTGCGGATGGGGCAACGCGTCGCCGTGCTGGCGGTGGATCCGTCGAGTCCGGTGACGGGCGGGGCCTTGCTCGGGGATCGCTTTCGCATCGGCGAAGCGACAGTCGATGAGCACTCTTTCATCCGCTCAACGGCCACGCGCGGCAGTCTCGGCGGCCTGACGAGCGCCGCGCGGCAGATGGTCGAACTCATGGAGGCGGCCGGATTCGACCTGGTGATGGTTGAAACGGTGGGTACCGGCCAGTCCGAGATCGATGTCGCCGGGCTGGCCGACTCGACGCTGGTGGTTTTTCCGCCCGGTCTTGGTGACGAGTTGCAGGCGATCAAGGCCGGCATCCTCGAACTGGCGGACATTCTGGTGGTCACCAAGAGCGATACGGCGGGAGCGACTCAGGCCCGCCAGTCCTTGCAGGCGGTAGCACCCCTGTGGCGCAGCGCACCGCCCATTCATTCGGTCAGCGCGCTGACCGGCGACGGGATTGCCGTTCTCGCCGACACCGTTCTTGCGCTTGCCAAAACTTCACGACAAGCAAAGCGGCGGGCGAAGCACGTCACAGAACCAAGGCGCTGCTCACTGGCGGACAGCTTTCAGAAATTGCGCCACGAACTGGACCTTCGCCTGACCTTCAATCCGGCGGCCGGTGTAACGATGGAGTTACTGAATGCCGAACGCGATTCGCCAGCGTCCGGTCTGCAGATGTTGGTCAGCGTCCGGCCCGACGGCAATTTGTTTCAACTCGGTGCCGTAGCGGGAGCACTGGTTGTTCTTGCGGCAGAAATGAACCTGAATTGCATCGTTCAGGATATGGACATGGCGGGCGGTCGAATGCAACTGCTGCTGGAGCGGGCCGCCTAGCAAGCAGTAGCAGTATTGGTAAAGCGCAGGCATCCGGCGATGCCTCGTCAACCGAGCTGCGGACCCGGCTCTCTGCGTCACTACCTATGCCTGGCGCGTTATCAGGACATCCTCTTCATAGGTCAGGGTTGCAAACAGGTCATCCAGCGTCTCTTCCCGTCGAATCAACTCAACCCGTCCATCCGCGCGAAACAGCAACTCCTTGGGGCGTGCCTTGCCGTTGTAGTTGAAGCCCATGGCGTGCCCGTGGGCGCCGGTGTCATGGATATAGAGGATGTCGCCATCCGCGATGCGAGGCAGTACGCGCTGGATGGCAAACTTGTCATTGTTTTCGCACAGTGAGCCGGTCACGTCCACCGTTTCGTCGTGCCCCTGTTTGCCCAGCACGCTGATGTGGTGATAGGCACCATACATGCCGGGGCGCATGAGTGCAGACATGCAGGCATCGACCCCGATATAGGTACGGTAAATATCCTTGCGATTGATCGCACGCGTGACCAGGACACCATGGGGACCGGTCATGTAACGCCCGCTCTCGACAAACAGCTTTGGAGCATAAGCGTGTTGTGCCTTGAAGGCGTCAAACAGTGCCGTAATCTCCGCTGCCATTGACTCAATATCCAGCGGGGCATCTTCCGGTTTGTAGGGTATGCCCAGTCCGCCGCCGATATTGATGAACTCGAAGCGGATATCCAGTTCGCTGGAAATCCACTCGACAAGCTCCAGCAGCATGCGGGCGGTCTCAACCATATAGCGGTAATTGAGATCGTTGGAAGCGAGCATGGTATGGAGCCCAAATCGGCTTGCCCCTCTGGCTTTGGCGAGGCGGTAGGCATCCAGCAATTGATCGTGGGCGACACCGTACTTGGCCTCGACCGGCGTGCCGATGATGCTGTTGCCGGTGCGGCGCTCTCCGGGGTTATAGCGAAAACAGATCAGCTCCGGCATCCGCGGCACCTTGTCCACCAAGGAGATGTCGTCCAGGTTGAGTACGCATCCCGCATCGGCGCCGGCCGCCAGAAAATCGGTCTGGCTGGTGTTGTTGGAGGTGAACATGATCCCCTCACCGGTGACGCCAGCCTGGCGGCTGAGCGTCAATTCGGCCACCGAACTGCAATCGAAGCCGAAGCCTAATGACTTCATGATTTGCATGATGCGCGGATTGGGCAGGGCCTTTACCGCAAAGAACTCACGGAACCCTTCGATACCGGAAAAGGCCTGCTTCAGTGCTTCGCCGGTTTCGCGAATGCCTTTTTCATCATAGATATGAAAGGGCGTGCCGTAGTGCTCGACAATCGAGGCCAGTACGGGTGTCAGGCGATGTTCAAAGTCTTTTGCGATGGGCATGGTATTTCAAACTCTTGTGTAATGGACGGCGATCAGGCGTTCAGGCGTTCAGGCAAAAATGCCATCGGCCCAATCAAAGTACGGCGCTGATGCGCTCCATCGCCTCTTGTACATTTTCAAAACTGTTGAAGGCGCTGATTCGAATATAGCCTTCGCCGCACTTGCCAAAACCGGCGCCCGGGGTGCATACCACCGCGGCCTCGTTGAGGAGCTTGTCGAAAAATGCCCAGGAATCGGTTTTGCCATCGATCCAGATGTAGGGCGAATTGTCGCCGCCGATACAGGCATAACCCAGCGCCGTCATCTTTTCACGGATATATCTGGCGTTGTTCAGATAGTAGGTAACCAACTGTTTGATCTGTGCCTGCCCCTCCGGACTGTAGATGGCTTCGGCCGCGCGCTGAACCGGGTAGGAGACACCGTTGAACTTGGTGGTATGCCGACGATTCCACAGCCCGTGCAAAGCAACGGCCTCGCCTGATTCGGTATAGGCCATGCACTCTTTCGGAACGACGGTATAGGCGCAGCGGGTACCCGTGAAGCCTGCCGTCTTGGAGTAACTGCGGAATTCGACAGCCACTTCACGCGCGCCTTCTATCTCGTAGATCGAATGCGGAAGCGCGTCATCGGTGATAAAGGCTTCATAGGCCGCATCGAACAGAATCAGCGCCTTGTTGGCCTTGGCATAATCCACCCACTGTTTCAACTGCGCCTTGGTAGCGGTTACGCCGGTAGGGTTGTTCGGGAAGCAGAGATAGATCAAATCAACCGGCTGCGTTGGCAACGCCGGAATAAAA
>JBIJDI010000071.1:0-9689 GCA_044344235.1 Sulfuritalea sp.
CGACCTGCTTGAAGAAGGGATTATGGTTCTTCCGGCGCCGGTGCCGCCAGAAGACAAATTGCACTGATCGTCAATAGCCCTGCGGCGTCTTCCAGAAGCGCGGCGTGAACCTGAATACCTGCGGGTCTGTCGCATCCACTGTGCCTCTGACCCAACCGACGAAGGGCGAGCCGATGGTTTCCATGCGGGTGAAGTTCTTCACTGTTTCATTCGTGTCCGGGTCTTCCATCGGCTGATTGATTTGATGGTGGTGGCTGTCGCCATGCACCAGGACAACTTGTCCAAGGAACGCCTGCGTTTCCTCACGCAACTGGGTCAGGAAGTCGCGGTAGCCGGGGCTGGGATTGCCGGCGTTCGCGGCATGAAAGCCGGGGTTGGCCTGGATCACGATCAGGATGCCGGCGAGTTTCTTGCTGCGCGCCAGCGCAAATGCCTCGGCCAGCCAGGCCTTGTTGGCGGCTCCGCGCTCGATGAACTCGGCCACCGGGCCGCCGCTGCGCTTGGTGCCGTTAAAGTTGTTGTCGCTGCCCGGCACGTTCATGCCGACAAACAAGACGCCGCCGGCTTCCCAACGCACGTTCTCGCGGTATGCGGCAAAGGCCGGGTTCTTGCTCTGGCGTTCCAGTTTCAGGGACCGCTGGCCCAGCGCCAGATCATTCGGGAAAAACCACAGTCGCAGCTTTGCGAGGCGTTCCAGTGGATCGTAGCTGCCATTGTTGCCGCGGTGGCAGTCGGTCCATTCGTTATCCCCGGGGACGTACACCAGCGGTGTCGCGGACTTCTGGAATACCGCGAGGATGTCCTTGAGCACCTCGTCGCTGCAGACACTCGAGCCGTTCTTGATGTCGCCATCGTGCACCACGAAAGCCAGATTTTCGCGATCCATTTCCGCGATCAGGTCGGGCAGATTTTCGCGTTCCCAGCGGCTGTAGGGCGTGTCGCCGAACAGGCCGAAGGCAAGAGGCTCTGCATGGGATGGCAGTGCCAGCAGTGCCGCGATCGTCAGCGCAAATAGTTGCTTCATGACTTGGATAGCTTATTCAACTGATAGAGCTTTTCCAGCGCCTCGCGCGGGCTGAGTTCGTCCGGATTGACGTCGCGCAAGGCATCCAGCGCCGGATGCGGCGGCTCGGGCAGCGGCGGCGCGCTGGCGAACAGATCGGGCTGGGTCAGCGTGCCGACTTCGCGGTTTTCCAGCAGCGCCAGACGGCGCCGCGCTTCGCGTACCACGGCGGGCGGCATGCCGGCCAGTGCGGCGACCTGCACACCATAGCTTTGCGAAGCCGGACCTTCTTCCACCGCATGCAGGAAGACGATCTTGTGGCCATGCTCGACGGCATCGAGATGGACGTTGGCACACACCGGGTAGTCCTGCGCCAGCCGCGTCAGCTCGAAGTAGTGTGTGGAGAACAATGTCCATGCGCGATTTTTTTCGATCAGGTGGCGGGCGATGGCGAAGGCCAGCGCGACACCGTCGAAGGTCGAGGTGCCGCGGCCGATCTCATCCATCAGCACCAGCGATTTGTCCGTCGCCCCGTTGAGGATCGCCGCGGCTTCGGTCATCTCGACCATGAAAGTGGAGCGCCCCGACGCGAGGTCGTCCGATGCGCCGATGCGGGTGTAGATCGCATCGATCGGCCCCAGCCGGCAACGCGCGGCGGGCACGAAGCTGCCGCAGTGGGCGAGCAGGACGATCAGCGCGGCCTGGCGCATGTAGGTCGACTTGCCGCCCATGTTGGGGCCGGTGATCAGCAGCATGCGGCGCGCCGGCGAGAGGCGCGTGTCGTTGGCGATAAAGCTGTCGATCTGCCGCTCTACCACCGGATGGCGGCCGCCTTCGATCTCGATCGCGGCTTCCTCGCAGAACTCGGGCTGACGGTAGTCGTGGCGCACGGCGGCCGCGGCGAAGGCCGTCAGGCCATCGAGTTCGGCAATGGCGCGGGCGATGCGCTGCAGGATCGGAATGTGGATCATCAGCGCGCCGAGCAGTTCGTCCCAGAGCTGCTTCTCCAGGGCCAGCGCGCGTTCGTTGGCCGAGAGCGCCTTGTCCTCGAAAGTCTTGAGTTCGGGCGTGATGTAGCGCTCGGCGTTTTTCAGCGTCTGCCGGCGGCGGTAGTCGTCGGGAATCTTCTCGACGTTGGCGTGGGTGACTTCGATGTAGAAGCCATGCACCTTGTTGTACTCGACCTTGAGATTGGCGATGCCGCTGCGGGTCCGTTCGCGCGCTTCGAGTTCGATCAGGAAGGCGCCGCAGTTGTGCTGGATCGCGCGTAGCTCGTCGAGGTCGGCGTTGTAGCCCGGCGCGATGACGCCGCCTTCTCGAATCAGCGCCGCGGGCTCGGTCGCGATGGCTTGGGTCAGCAGGCTGACGCAGGCCGGCGGCGTGACCAGTGCTGCAGAAAGTTCGGCCAGCCGTGCCGCCGTTGCCTGCCCGCGAAGCGGCTTCCCAGGCACGCAAGGCGGAGCAGCGCCGACTCTTGAGCGGATGCCATCGAGACGGGCGAGACTGTCGCGCAGCGAGGAGAGGTCGCGCGGGCGGGCGCTCTTCAGCGCAATGCGGGCGGCGATGCGGTCAATGTCGGCGAAGCCTGCCAGCGCCTTGCCGAGTGCTGCGTAGGGTCCGTTGCCGGCATCGCCGATCAGCGCAGCGACGGCTTCGTGCCGCGCGCGCGGAATGCTGCGTTCGGTCAGTGGATGGTGCAGGCAGTGGCGCAGCCAGCGCGAGCCCATGCTGGTGGCGCAGGTGTCGAGCAGCGAGAGCAGGGTCGGCGAGGCCTCCCCGCGCAGTGTTTCGGAAATCTCCAGGTTGCGTCGGGTCGCCGCGTCGAGGCGCAGGAATGCCCCTTCGTGCTCGACCGTGAGTTGCGTGACATGGGCCAACGCCTGCAATTGCGTGGCCTGCGCGTAGCGGTAGAGTGCGCCCGCCGCGGCGATCGCCAATTCTTCGTCGTGCACGCCGAAGCCGGCCAGATCGCGGGTGCCGAAGTGCTCCGCCAGCGCGTGTGCGGCGGCGCGGGTGTCGAAATGCCAGTCGGGTAGATGCTGGCTGACGGCGCGATGCTCCGGCAGTGCCGAGCGATGGCCGTCGGCCAGCAGCAGTTCGGCCGGGCGCAGGCGCTCGAAGTGGGCGGGCAGGGCGTCGAGGGAGGTTTCCAGCAGGCGCAGATCGCCGTTGGCGAGGTTGAGCCAGGCCAGGCCCGCGCGCTGGCGGTCGATGGTCAGCGCCAGAAGCAGGCTGTCGGTCTTGTCGTTGAGCAGGTTGGCGTCGGTCAGCGTGCCCGGCGTCACGATGCGCGTCACGGCGCGCTCGACCGGTCCCTTGGCCAGCGCCGGGTCGCCGATCTGTTCGCAGATCGCCACCGAGACGCCGAGCTTCACCAGCTTGGCCAGATAGCCGTCGGCAGCGTGGTAGGGAATGCCGGCCATCGGGATCGGCTTGCCGGCAGACTGGCCGCGCGCGGTCAGTGTGATGTCGAGCTGGCGTGCCGCCTGCTCGGCGTCTTCGTAGAACAGTTCGTAGAAATCCCCCATGCGAAAAAACAGCAGCTTGTCGGCATGCTCCGCCTTGGCGCGCAGCCATTGCTGCATTACGGGGGTGTGCGCCGCCAGTTCGGCGGCCGTCAAGGCGGCCGACATCGCGCTCGGGTCAGGCCTTGAGCTTTGCGGTCAGATGGGGGGCGATCAGTTGCAGCAATTGCGCGAATATCTTTGGGTTGCCGCCGATGATGTTGCCGGTCTTCATGTAGTTCGCTTCGCCCGACAGGTCGCCGACCAGGCCGCCGGCTTCGGTGATCAGCAGGCTGCCGGCTGCCATGTCCCAAGGTGACAGGCCGAGTTCCCAGAAGCCGTCCATGCGGCCGCAGGCGACCCAGGCCAGGTCGAGGGCGGCGGCGCCGGGACGGCGCATGCCGGCGGTCCGCTGCGCGACGTCGCGGAAAATCGCCAGATAGGCGTCGATGTGATCGAACATGCGATACGGGAAGCCGGTGCCGATCAAGGCTTCATCGAGCTTGACGCGCTTGGCGACACGAATGCGCTTTTCGTTCACGAAAGCGCCGCCGCCCTTGCTGGCGGTAAAAATTTCATTGCGATTGGGGTCATAGACGACGGCTTGCGTCATCACGCCCTTGTGCGCCAGGCCGATCGAAATGGCATATTGCGGCAGGCCGTGAATGAAATTGGTGGTGCCGTCGAGCGGATCGATGATCCACTGGTATTCGCTGTCCGCGCTGGTGCCGGCCAGCCCTGACTCCTCTGCTAGAATTCCATAGGTCGGATAGGCATCCCGCAACACATCGAGGATCGCAGCTTCAGCGGCGCGGTCGACTTCCGTTACGTAATCGCTCTGCTGTTTGACGTCGATCCTCAATTTATCGACGTCGAGACTGGCGCGGTTGATGATCTGGCCGGCGCGACGCGCGGCTTTGACGGCTATGTTCAGCGTGGGATGCATGGATTTTTACGGCGAGGCAAGCCAAAGAGGGGCGCAATCAGCGCGCGAAGGCCGCAATTCTAATATGAACACCACACCATTGCCCGCGCCCACTGCCCTCGATCGCATCCGCGTCGTCCTTTCGCACCCCAGCCATCCGGGCAATATCGGCGCGGCGGCGCGGGCGATGAAGACCATGGGCTTGTCGCGTCTGGTGCTGGTCAATCCGAAGGCCTTCCCCGATGCGCAGGCCGATGCCATGGCGGCAGGCGCCACCGACCTGCTGGTGCAGGCCGAGGTGGTTCCTTCGTTGGCGGAGGCTTTGAGCGGCACGGTGTTGGCCATGGCCATGACCGCGCGCCGCCGCGAACTCGCGGTACCCGCGCTGTGGGCGCATGACGGTGCCGCAGAACTGGTGGCGATGGCCGCGACGGGAGAGGTCGCGCTGGTGTTCGGCAACGAGACCTCGGGCCTGTCCAACGACGAACTGGCGATGTGCCGGCGCTGGGCGATGATTCCGGTGAATCCCGAGTTCAGTTCGCTCAACCTGGCGGCGGCGGTTCAGGTGATGTGCTACGAACTTCGCTTGGCGGCACTGGATCCGGGTTCGCCACCGGCGATTTCGGGCGCCGGCGAAATTGCCAGCCATGACGAGGTGGAGCGCCTGATCGCCCACATCGAACGCGCGGCGCTGTCCAGCGAGTTCCTCGATCCGGCCAGTCCGAAGCGCCTGATCCCGCGTCTGCGGCGCATGTTCTCCCGTGCCGCGCCGGAGAAGGAAGAGGTCAATATCCTGCGCGGTCTGTTTGCCGCACTGGAAAAAGCCGCATCCGCCCCGAAATGCAAATAAATGCTTGACCCCGACGCTCGGGATTTCTACCATTTCAGAAGTTACTAATAGATCACTCCATGTTCTCTCGTCTGCGTGAAGATATTTCCTGCGTTTTTGAACGCGATCCTGCCGCCCGTTCCACGTGGGAGGTGCTGACTTGCTATCCGGGCTTTCATGCCCTGACGCTACATCGCGTTTCGCACTGGCTGTGGGGTGCGCGGTTTCGGTGGGTCGCTCGCTTTCTTTCGCATTTCACGCGCTGGATCACCGGCATCGAGATTCATCCGGGCGCGACCATCGGCCGTCGGGTGTTCATCGACCACGGCATGGGTGTGGTCATCGGCGAGACCGCGGTGATCGAGGATGAATGCACGCTGTATCACGGCGTCACGCTGGGCGGCACGTCGTGGAACATGGGCAAGCGGCATCCCACCTTGCAACGCGGCGTGGTGATTGGCGCCGGCGCCAAGGTGCTGGGGCCGATTACTTTGGGCAAAGGTGCCAAGGTCGGCTCGAACGCCGTGGTGGTGCGCGACGTCCCGGCGGGGGCGACGGCGGTCGGTATTCCGGCGCGCATCGTCGAGGACCACCGCGAGATCGACCGTGAGGTCAAGGCCGGTCAGATGGGCTTCTCCGCCTATGCTGTGACGCGTAACGAGGACGATCCGCTGGCGCAGGCGATACACGGTCTGCTCAATCACGCTGTGGAAACCGACCGGCGCATCGATGCCCTGCTGAAGACCATGGAGCGGTCCGGGGTATCGCTGGAAGACGACGTTGCCACCGCTGACAAGTTCGACCCCAATTACCTGTCGAAAATAGTTGACTAAAATGCTCGGGATAGCATATAGTTGATCCAAATGCTCAGGTATTATCCTGAAGCGTTTCCCAGCTGTATGACTTGACGGAGATTTTCCATGAGACTGACCACCAAAGGACGTTTTGCTGTAACCGCAATGATCGATCTTGCCCTGCGCCAGCATGCCGGCCCGGTAACTCTGGCCGGCATCAGCGAGCGGCAGAAGATTTCCCTTTCCTATCTTGAACAGCTGTTCGGCAAGTTGCGTCGCCGCCAGCTTGTCTCCAGCGTGCGCGGACCCGGCGGTGGCTATTGTCTGGCCAAGCCACTGGAGGCCATTTCGGTATCCGAAATCATTCATGCGGTCGACGAGTCGCTCGACGCTACGAATTGCGGCGGCAAGGGCAATTGCGCCGAGGACCAGCGTCCCTGCATGACCCATGACCTCTGGACCAGCCTGAACGAAAAGATGTTCGAGTATCTCAACTCGGTCACCCTGGCCGAACTGGTAGCGAAGCAACGGGAAAAGACAGGCGTCGCCGCCGTGCTGCACGACGAGCGTCCTCTGCGCCGCGTGCGTCGTCAGGTCGAGGAACTCGTCGCTGCCTGACAGCTATTGAGCACTGCCATGTTTGCCCCCGTCTATTTCGATCACAACGCCACCACGCCGCTCGATCCGTGCGTGCTGGAAGGCATGCTGCCCTACCTGCGCGAGCAGTACGGCAATGCCTCCAGCCGTCACGAATACGGCCGCGGGGCGCGTCGCGCGATCGACGAGGCGCGGCAGCGCGTGGCGTATGCGGTAGGGGCGCACCCGACCGAAGTGGTGTTCACCAGCGGTGGATCGGAAGCCAACAACCTGTTCATCAAGGGTGCGGCGGCTGGTCGTGCGGCCGGGGTCGTGGCGATTTCTGCCATCGAACATCCCTGCGTCCGCGAACCGGCGAAGCAGCTGGTGCGCGGCGGCTGGAGGCTGCGCGAGATCGCCGTCGATGGGAATTGCCGTGTCGCCAGCGCCGACTTTCAGGCTGCGCTTTCAGAAAAGCCGGCGATCATTTCCGTGATGCTGGCCAACAACGAAACGGGTGCGGTGCAGGACGTCAGCGTCCTTGCCGAGCAGGCCAAGGCAACGCGAGCATGGTTTCAAACCGATGCCGTGCAGGCCTTCGGCAAGCTTGCGCTGGATTTTCGCGCGCTCAACGCTTCCGGCGTGCATGCCTTGACGCTGTCGGCACACAAGCTGGGCGGCCCGAAGGGTGCGGGAGCGCTGGTGATCGACAAGCGCGTCGAACTGCTGCCGTTGATTGCTGGTGGGGGCCACGAACGCGGCCTGCGCTCCGGCACAGAAAACGTCGCGGCGATTGTCGGTTTCGGCCTCGCGGCGGAACTGGCCGTGGCCCGACTCGATGCCCGTGCGCAGCAGATCTCTGCCCTGCGTAACGAACTCGAAGTGGGGCTGGTGGCGCAGGGCGCGACGATATTCGCCGGTGCTGCCGAACGTCTGCCCAACACCAGCTACTTTTCCTTCGTCGGCGTTGACGGCGAAACCCTGGTGGGCAAGCTCGACCGGGCCGGCTTTGCCGTGGCGGCCGGTGCGGCGTGTTCCAGCGCCAATCCGGAACCCTCGCATGTACTGCTGGCCATGGGCATTGAATCGCGGCTGGCGCGCGGTGCGGTGCGCGTGAGCCTCGGCCCGGACAATACTGCGTCACATGTGCGCGATTTCCTCGGCGCGCTGCAGACTACAATCTTGCAACTCAAGGGATTCGCCAGTTTGGCCTCCCTGACAAGCTGAACTGGAGAAATTTGTAATGAAGCTACCGGTGTACCTCGACTACTCCGCAACCACGCCGGTTGATCCGCGCGTGGCGGCGAAGATGATCCCCTGGCTGACCGAGCATTTCGGTAACCCGGCCTCGCGTTCCCACGTCTATGGCTGGGAGGCCGAGAAAGCGGTCGAAGAAGCGCGTGAAGAAGTCGCCGCGCTGGTCGGCGCCGACGCCAAGGAAATCATCTGGACCTCGGGTGCGACGGAATCCAACAATCTGGCCATCAAGGGCGCAGCGCATTTTTACGCCGGGACCAAGGGCAAGCACATCATCACGGTCTCGACCGAGCACAAGGCGGTGCTGGATACCGTCAAGGAACTTGAACGCCAGGGCTTCGAGGCGACCTATCTGGTGCCTCAGGAAAATGGCCTGATCACCGTCGAACAATTCAAGGCCGCTTTGCGGCCCGATACGGTCGTGGCGTCGGTCATGGCGGTGAACAACGAAATCGGCGTGATCCAGCCGATCGCCGAGATCGGCGAAATCTGCCGCGAGAAGGGCGTGATCTTCCACGTCGATGCGGCACAGGCCACCGGCAAGATGCCGATCGATCTCTCGAAGCTGAAGGTCGACCTGATGTCCTTCTGCGCGCACAAGACATACGGACCCAAGGGCATCGGCGCGCTGTATGTGCGGCGCAAGCCACGCATCCGGCTCGAAGCGCAGATGCACGGCGGCGGCCACGAGCGCGGCATGCGCTCGGGTACCTTGGCAACGCATCAGATCATCGGCATGGGCGAAAGCTTCCGGCTGGCACGAGAGGAAATGGCGACCGAGAACGAGCGCATCCGCATGCTGCGCGACAGGTTGATGAAGGGCCTCATGGATATCGAGGAAACCTACGTCAATGGCGACATCGACCAGCGCGTGCCGCACAACCTCAACGTCAGCTTCAACTTCGTCGAAGGCGAATCGCTGATCATGGCGATCAAGGACATCGCCGTATCGAGCGGCTCGGCCTGCACCTCGGCGAGCCTCGAGCCTTCTTATGTACTGCGTTCGCTGGGACGCTCGGATGAACTGGCGCATAGTTCGATCCGCTTTACCCTCGGCCGCTTCACGACCGAAGAGGAAATCGATTTCACCATCAAGCTGCTGCACGACAAATTGGGCAAGCTGCGTGAACTGTCCCCGTTGTGGGAAATGTACAAGGACGGCGTCGACTTGACCTCCGTCCAATGGGCTGCACACTGAGGAAATCATCATGGCATATAGCGAAAAAGTTCTGGATCACTACGAAAACCCGCGCAATGTCGGCTCCTTTGCCAAGGACGACGAGAGCGTTGCCACCGGCATGGTCGGCGCGCCGGCTTGCGGCGACGTCATGAAGCTGCAGATCAAGGTCGGCAAGGATGGCATCATCGAAGACGCCAAGTTCAAGACCTATGGCTGCGGTTCGGCGATTGCCTCGTCATCGCTGGTGACCGAATGGGTCAAGGGCAAGACGCTGGATCAGGCGCTGGACATCAAGAACACGCATATCGCGGAAGAACTGGCACTGCCGCCGGTGAAGATCCACTGTTCCATTCTCGCCGAGGATGCGATCAAGGCCGCCGTGGCCGACTACAGAAAGAAGCAGGGAGCTTGAACATGAGTGCTTGCACCACGACCCCGAACGATGCCGCCGTCGCGCCGCAGGTCCCGCCGACAAGTTGGCAGGGCAGCGAAAGCGCAAGTCCGGTGACCCTCAGCGAACGTGCAGCAGACCACATTGCCAAGTACATCGCAAAGCGCGGCAAGGGCATCGGCATTCGTCTCGGCGTGCGCACTTCGGGGTGCTCGGGCATGGCCTACAAG
>JBIJDI010000073.1:0-9676 GCA_044344235.1 Sulfuritalea sp.
CCTTCGCCATGGGTGCTTCGTTCGGCGGCATCGCCGGCGGCATGTTCGCCGCGATGCAGACCTTCGTCAGTCCGGAAAGCTTCGTCCTCAATGAGTCCATCATGGTCCTGGCGATGGTGGTGCTCGGTGGCATGGGCAACATCTGGGGCGTGATCGCGGGTGCGATGCTGCTCTCCTTCGTGCCGGAACTACTGCGCTACACGGTGGAGCCCGCGCAAATGGCCTTGTTCGGCAAACTACTGGTCGATCCGGAAGTCCTGCGCATGCTGGTGTTCGGACTGGCGCTGGTACTGACCATGCGTTTCCGTCCGGCCGGGCTGTGGCCGGAAACTCGCCATCGCAGAGAGATGAGCGAGAACCGCAGATGAACACGGTACTGCTCGAAGCCCGCAACATCGACAAGCGCTTTGGCGGCGTGCAAGCGCTCAAGGATGTTTCACTGACCATTCGCAGCGGTGAAATCTACGGGCTGATCGGTCCGAATGGCGCCGGCAAGACCACGCTGTTCAACGTGTTCACCGGGCTCTATCCGCGCGACAGCGGCGAGGTCTGGTTCGGCGGCGCACCGCTTGGCCTGGAAAGCCCGCATGCGGTGGCCGCCGCAGGCATCGCACGTACCTTCCAGAACATCCGCCTCTTCGGCAACATGACCGCGCTGGAAAACGTCATGGTCGGGCGCCATGTGCGCACGCGGGCAGGGGTCTTCGGCGCCATCCTGCGTACCCGCGCCGAGCGCGCCGAGGAGGCCGCGATCCGCCGCCGGGGCGATGAACTGCTGCATTACGTCGGTATCGCCGACCGCGCCAACGACCTGGCGCGGCATCTGTCCTACGGCGATCAGCGCCGACTCGAAATCGCCCGCGCGCTGGCCACCGACCCGAAACTGCTGGCGCTGGACGAACCCGCCGCCGGCATGAACGCCACGGAGACCACTGCGCTGCGCTGCCTGATCGAAGGGCTGCGCAAGGATGGACTGACCGTGCTGCTGATCGAGCACGACGTCAAACTGGTCATGGGCCTGTGCGATCGCGTTGCCGTGCTCGACTACGGCGAAAAAATCGCCGAGGACGTGCCCGAAGCGGTGCGCGCCAACCCCAAAGTCATCGAGGCCTATCTTGGCACAGGCACTGCTTGAGGCCTTGAACCTTCAGGTTCATTACGGCGGAATATCTGCCGTAAAGGGCATCTCGTTTGTCGTCGAGGAAAACGAAATCGTGTGCCTGATCGGGGCCAACGGAGCCGGCAAGACGTCCACTCTCAAGGCTCTGGCACGGATGATTCCCTCGAGCGGCGAAATCCACTATGGCAGCCAGCGCATCGAAGAAAGTCCGAGCCACGAGCTGATCGGCAAGGGGCTCGCGCTGGTGCCGGAAGGCCGCGGGATTTTCGCCCGCCTGACGGTTGGGGAAAACCTGGCGATGGGCGCCTACCATCGTCAGGACAAGGGAGGCATCGCGCTCGATCTCGATCGCGTCTACGCGCTGTTGCCGCGCCTCAAGGAACGCGCATCACAAGTGGCCGGCACGCTTTCCGGCGGCGAGCAGCAGATGCTGGCGATCGGGCGCGCCCTGATGGGTCGCCCCCGGCTGCTGCTGCTCGACGAGCCTTCCATGGGACTGGCGCCGCTGATGGTGGAAAAGGTGTTCGACGTTGTGCGCGCCGTCGCCGCGGAGGGCATGACGGTTCTGCTGGTGGAACAGAACGCCAGGCTCGCTCTGGAAGTCTGCTCGCGCGGCTACGTGATGGAAAGCGGGCTGATCACGCTGGCCGACAGTTCGGCGGCTCTTCTCGCCGATTCGCGGGTGCGCAAGGCCTACCTCGGCGAATAGTCGTCTGGAAAGTATTGTTGCGCCATGCGCCGGCAATAGGCGACGAGATTCGGATGCGCTGCCGCGGCGCGCTTGATCGGGCTTTCCAGGGGCACCATCACAATGTTGGCGAGGAAGGCGGCGGCAACGGCATCGACTGAAGTTGCCTGCGAACCAAGAAAACACGCCTTGTCCCCCAGCAACTCCGCCAGCGCATCGACGTCAGCAACACCCAGCGCGTGAATCTGCTCCGGCGTATGGCGGCCCATGCCGTGTCCATGCAATTCGGCACGGATGCCGCGCCGCGCCACCCACGGCACAATGACGCGCAGCGGCCATGGCATGGCGCCGAAGAATCCCGGGCGCGTCATCTTCCAGCCCACGGCGGAAATCCATCGGTCATGGAGCACGGTCCAGTACAAATGCTCCTCGAGCAGGCGCGTAATCGCCAGCGCCGTCGCACGCTGAACCGGCGTCAAGTCGCGATCCAGGGTGTCGCCGTACCTGCCCTTCAGATAGTCGATGATCAGGCCGGAATCGGCCAACGCAGTGCCGTCATCATCAATCCATGGCAGCTTGCCCTTGGGCGCCCGATGCAGTTCGAGGGTATAGCGATTGCGATACGGCAGGCCTGCCATGCGCAGATACAGTTCCAGCTTCAGGCAGAACGGGCTGGCGTTGGGCAGGCCGAAGGCCGGCGGAAACTGGTAGAGGATGATCATTGCGCAGTGACCTCCGGTTGCGAAGAAAACGTGAACGCGTCGGCGAAAAACTCCTCGGGCGGCAAGCCCCGGGCGACAAACTCGGCGCGCGCGGCATCGATCATGGCCGGCGCCCCGCAGGCATAGACCTGATGCGCGGAAAGGTCGGCGTGGTCCTCCAGCACGGCGCGATGGACCAGGCCGCTGCGTCCCTGCCAGCTTTCTTGCGGAGACGCGTCGGACAGGACCGGCACATAGCGGATATGGCCGTGAGCGTTCGCCCAGCCTGAGGGCAGCTCCGGCAGGTAAAGCCCGGCCTTGCTGCGCGCGCCCCAGTAGATTTCCATGGGTCGCGTGATGTGGTTCTGGATCGCGTGCTCGACCAGAGCCTTGATCGGCGCAAAGCCGGTACCCCCCGCGAGCAGAATCATCGGCTTGGTCGATTCCTCGCGCAGGAAGAAGCTGCCATAGGGCCCCTGAAAGCGCAGGATGTCCTTTTCCTTCATGCCGCCAAAAACATGACCGGTGAACTCGCCGCCGGAAATCAGGCGGACATGCAGTTGCAGGAAACCGTCATCGTGCGGAGCATTGGCGATGGAAAACGCGCGGCGCTTGCCGTCCTTGAGCAGGAACTCGATGTACTGACCGGCGAGGAATTGCAGGCGCTCGTTGGCCGGCAGCTTGAGGCTCAGCACGATCACGTCGTCCGCCACGCGCTCTATCTTCTGCACGCGGCAGGGCATGATCTTGACCGGAATGTCCTTTGCGGTGCCGACTTCGCGGCATTCCAGCACCAGGTCGGAGAGCGGCTTCGCGCAACAGAACAGTGCCAGGCCGCTGGCACGATCAGCGGTTGACAAGGCCTGATCCTGCGCCGAACCATGATCCACCAGGCCGTCGATGACCTTGCCTTTGCAGGCCCCGCAGGCACCATTGCGGCAGCCATAGGGCAGCGTCAAACCCGCATCGAGCGCCGCTTGCAGCACGGAGTCGTTGCCGTCGGTGGTGAAAGCATGCCCGCTGGGCTGCAAGGTGACGCGAAATGAGGCGACTGGGGCCATGCGATAATCGTCCGATGCGTAGATTGCTGATCATTGGTTGCGGTGACGTCATGCGCCGCGCGTTGCCCCAACTCGTGCAGCGCTGGCACGTGCTGGCATTGGTGCGGCAGCACGACCCGCTACTGGCAGCGCTCGGCATCACGCAGATCGAGGGCGATCTCGACCAGCCTGACACCCTGACACGACTGGCCGGCATTTCGGACGCGGTAATTCACAGCGCGCCGCCGCCGCCTCACGGCTCGGAAGATACACGAACACAGCATCTGCTCGCCATGCTTCAACGCGGGAAAAGTCTACCACGGCAACTTGTTTACATCAGCACCAGTGGCGTCTATGGCGATTGCGGCGGCGCCCGGGTAAGCGAGACGCGCATGCCAGCCGCACAGTCGGCGCGCGCGGCACGGCGGGTGGATGCCGAAAAGCGCCTGCGCCGCTTCGGCCGCGAACAGGGGTGCCTCTGTCGGGTCAGCATCCTGCGCGCACCGGGAATCTATGCGGCCGACCGGTTGCCGCTGGAGCGCCTGCACAAGCGGCTGCCACTGATGCTTCATGAGGAAGACAGCTACACCAACCACATTCACGCCGACGATCTCGGTCGCGCCTGCATCGCCGCGCTGGCGCGAGGACGGCCGAATCGGGCCTACAACATCAACGACGACTCGGCGCTGGCGATGGGCGAGTGGTTCGATGTGCTGGCCGATACCTTTTCCTTGCCGCGCGCGCCACGCCTGCCGCGCGAGGAGGTTCGCCGCGTCGTACCGTCGATGCAGTGGTCGTTCATGAACGAGTCACGCCGCCTCGACAACACACGGATGAAGCGGGAGTTGCGTTTGCGTCTGCGCTATCCCACGGCGGCGGCCGGACTCTCGAACGCTGTTAGCGAGGAAACATCATGCTCTGGATAAAGGCCTTTCATATCATCTTCGTGGTGAGCTGGTTCGCCGGACTCTTCTATCTGCCGCGCATCTTTGTAAACCTGGCCATGGTTCCGGCCGAAAGCAAGGCTGAAAGGGAGCGCCTGTTGTTGATGGCGAGAAAGCTTTTCCGCTTCGTCACGCCGATCGGCGTGCTGGCGGTAGGGCTGGGACTTTGGCTATGGCTCGGCTTCGGCTTCAGCGGCGGCTGGCTGCATGCCAAGACAGCGCTGGTCACAGG
The DNA here is from genome assembly GCA_044344235.1 of Sulfuritalea sp. Lineage (GTDB taxonomy): Bacteria > Pseudomonadota > Gammaproteobacteria > Burkholderiales > Rhodocyclaceae > Sulfuritalea. The sequence continues at coordinate 4,726 of JBIJDI010000073.1, forward strand.
TCTCGTCGCCTATCACGCCTGGTGCGGCAAGCTGCTCGCGGAGTTCGCCAGCGGGAACTCGGCCAAAACCCATGTATGGTTTCGTTTCTTCAACGAAGTGCCGGTGCTGGCACTGGTCGTCATTTGCATTCTTGTCGTGGTGAAACCATTCTGAACATGAACCACTATTTCGCCACCTGCCCGCGCGGGCTCGAAGCCCTGCTCGCCGAAGATCTCGCCGCTGCCGGTGGCAAGGACATTGCCAGCGTTCCGGGCGGCGCCAGTTGCAATGGCAGCCTCGAAACCGGCTATCGCATCAACCTCGAATCGCGTATCGCGACGCGAGCCCTGTGGCGCATCGCGCGTGGCGGCTATCGCAACGAAGCCGAGGTCTATCAACTGGCCTATGACATCGACTGGTCGAAGCTGTTCTCCGTCGATCGCTCGATTCGCGTCTATGTCACGGCAATCCGCTCGCCGCTCAAAAGCATCGAGTTCATCACCCTGAAGGTCAAGGATGCCGTCTGTGACCGCTTCCGCGCCGACACCGGGCGACGACCCAGCGTCAACACGAAGAATCCGGAAGTGCGCATCCACCTGTTCATCACCGAACAGCAAGCCACCCTCTATCTCGACACCTCCGGCGAACCGCTTTACATGCGCGGCCACAAACTGGCCAAGATCGGCGCGCCGCTCAAGGAAAACCTTGCGGCCGGCATCCTGCGCCTGTCGGGCTGGCAACCCGGCACGCCGCTGCTCGATCCGATGTGCGGCAGCGGCACCTTCCTCCTCGAAGCCGCCCAGATGTGCCTCGACGACGCACCAGGGCTGTCACGCGAGCCCGGCGATTTCGGCTTTGAACATCTCAAGTCTTTCGATGCCGGCCTCTGGCGCAAACTGCAACGCGAGGCCGCCGAGCGACGGCGGGAAGCTACTGCCCTGCCGCTTTTCGGCAGCGACATTTCGGCCGACGCCGTCGCCCGCACGCAGCAGAATCTGGCCGGGGCCGGGCTGGATGATCTGGTGACGCTGCAACAAGCCGATCTGCTGACGCGACTGGCACCGGCCCCAACGGGGGTGATGGTGGCGAATCCGCCCTATGGCGAGCGACTGGGCAGCGAAGAGGAGCTGGCGGCTTTTTATCCGGCTCTGGGCGACGCGCTCAAGCAGCGCTTCACCGGCTGGAACTGCTGGTTTCTCTCCGCCGACACAAGATTACCGAAGCTGATCCGGCTCCAGACCTCGCGCAAGATTCCGCTCTACAACGGGGCGCTGGAGTGTCGTCTGTACAACATCGAAGTTGTCGCCGGCAGCCGGCGCGGATAGCGCCTGTTTCAGCAGGGCTCAGACCAGTGCCTTGACCGTCGGCCAGACAAACTTGGCGCCCAGCACCAGAACAATCGACCACGCCAGCCACTTGCTGCGCATCAGCATCATCAACAACTCGCCCAGACCCTGCACCTGACTACCGGTTGCGGACGAGCGTCTTGCCACGGGGGCGACTGCGCGATTTCCTCGGGTTATCGTGTCGCGTGAAACCATCGGATCATCGAATGCGTCGGATTGCAGGCGCGCCTGATCACCTTCATCGACCAGACGATAAGCCTCCTCGACCCGTATGTTGAGTTTTTTCGCCAGATCGGCGGCGCGGATCATCTTGTTGGTCTGCGCCAAAAACAAAACCTCGGTGGCGACCTTTATCGGCAATCCCTGCCGATCGCCATCCCGAGCGTCCATGATCAGCCGGCTGAGAAAGGTGTCCAACTCCGCGGTTCCCCACATGAGGCAAACCTTCCGCGTCAGATGAACAATGTCTTCCAATGCGGCGCGGCATTCGAGGTGGGGGACGCGTTCCAGCGGATCAACGATCATTGCTTGCGATGACACCTGCAATACACGCCGCCACGCCGCGTGCCGCGTGTCCCCGGCAGCGAGGCTGCGGAGACCGGTAAAATATGATTATACGATATCCAGATGCTGGATTCCGGTGTTGCGATCCATTTCCTGCGACTGCTTGCTGTGCAGCTTGATCATCAGGCGCACTTCGTTCATCGAATCGGCGAAACGCAAGGCATCGTCGTAGCTGATGCGACCTTCTTCAAACAAATCGAAGAGCGCCATGTCGAAGGTTTTCATACCGAGTTCCTTCGACTTCTTCATGATCTCCTTGATTTCATGAATCTCGCCCTTGAAGATCAGGTCGGCAATCAGTGGCGAGTTGAGCAGCACCTCCACCGCCGCCGCGCGGCCCTTGCCTTCCTTAACGGGAATCAGGCGCTGCGAGACGATCGCCTTGAGGTTGAGCGAAAGATCCATCAACAGCTGCGGCCGGCGCTCTTCCGGGAAGAAGTTGATGATCCGGTCAATCGCCTGGTTGGCGTTGTTGGCGTGCAGCGTGCCCATCGCCAAGTGGCCGGTTTCAGCAAAGGCGATGGCGTGTTCCATCACCTCCCGGTCACGGATCTCGCCGATCAGGATGACGTCGGGCGCCTGGCGCAGGGTGTTCTTCAGCGCGATTTCCCATGAATCGGTATCGACGCCCACCTCGCGCTGCGTAATCACGCAGTTGCGATGGTCGTGAACATATTCGACGGGGTCTTCGATGGTGATGATATGGCCATAACTGTTCTGGTTGCGATAGCCGATCATCGCCGCCAGCGAGGTCGATTTGCCGGAACCCGTGCCGCCAACAAACAGCACCAGGCCGCGCTTGGTCATCACCACGTCCTTGAGCACCGGCGGCAGCTTGAGATCCTCCATTTCGGGAATCTGCACGTTGATGGTGCGCAGGATGATGCCCACGCGCCCCTGCTGCATGAAGGCATTGACGCGGAAGCGACCAATGCTGGCGGGGGAGATCGCAAAATTACATTCCTTGGTCGCCTCGAATTCGGCGGCCTGTTTGTCGTTCATGATCGCCCGCGCCAATTCCTGCGTGTGCTGGGACGACAACGGTTGCGTGGTCGCCGGCGTCATCTTGCCGTCGATCTTCATGGCCGGCGGGAAACCGGAGGTAATAAACAAGTCCGAGCCCTTCTTCTGCATCATCATCGTCAGAAGCTGGTACATGAATTTCAGGCCTTCATCGCGTTCCATGATTTTCCTCGTCAATCAATTCGAGCCGCAACGCGGCGATCCAACTTAGTCACCTCCCTGTGAGGGGAGGAAGGGAGGGGAGGGTGTAACTTGTCCGTCAGGACAATTTCCCCGGCATCAGCCGGGGAAATTGTCCTTGTTCGCCGCTTTGGCGCGCGCTTCGCTCGGTGCGATGATTTTTTTCTTGACCAGATCCGACAAATTCTGGTCCAGCGTCTGCATGCCGAACTGCTGGCCGGTCTGAATCGCCGAGTACATCTGCGCCACCTTGGCTTCGCGGATCAGGTTGCGGATGGCCGGCGTGCCGACCATGATTTCGTGCGCGGCCACGCGCCCCGTACCGTCCATCGTCTTGCACAGGGTCTGCGAGATAACCGCCCGCAACGACTCCGACAGCATGGCGCGAATCATTTCCTTTTCCGCCGCGGGGAATACGTCGATGATACGGTCGATGGTTTTCGCCGCCGAGGAGGTGTGCAGCGTACCGAACACCAGGTGACCGGTTTCGGCGCCGGACATGGCCAGCCGGATGGTTTCCAGGTCGCGCATTTCGCCGACCAGAATCACGTCCGGGTCTTCGCGCAGCGCTGAACGCAGGGCGTTATTGAAAGACAGCGTGTGAGGGCCGACCTCGCGCTGGTTGATCAGGCACTTCTTCGACTCATGCACGAATTCGATCGGGTCCTCGACGGTCAGGATGTGGCCGTATTCGACATTGTTCTTGTGATCGACCATCGCCGCCAGCGTGGTCGACTTACCCGAGCCGGTCGGCCCGGTCACCAGCACCAGGCCGCGCGGATAGTCGGCCAGTTCTTCGAAAATCTTCGGCGCCTTGAGATCCTCCAACGAAAGAATCTTCGACGGAATCGTCCGCATCACTGCAGCCGCCCCCCGGTTCTGGACGAAGGCGTTGACGCGGAAGCGCGCCAGGTTCGGTACCGCAAAGGAAAAGTCGCACTCGAGATTTTCCTCGTAAACCTTTCGCTGCCCGTCGTTCATGATGTCATAAATCATGGCATGCACATCCTTGTGCTCCATGGCCGGCAAGTTGATGCGCCGCACGTCGCCATGAACGCGAATCATCGGCGGCATGCCGGACGACAGGTGCAAGTCGGACGCCTTGTTCTTGACGACAAAGGTGAGCAGTTCGGTGATGTCCATGAGCGCTTTCCTGTAGAGGGGGTGCGATATACTTTAAAGACGCTATATGACAACAATCGCCGCCAACTTGCAAGCTGTGCGTGCACGCATTGCCGCTGCCTGCATTGCCGCCGGGCGACCGCTGGAATCGGTGCGGCTGCTGGCCGTTTCCAAAACTTGGCCCGCCGCCAGCGTAAGGGAGGCAATCGCCGCGGGGCAGCGCGCCTTTGGCGAGAATTATGTGCAGGAAGCCATCGACAAGAAAGCTGAACTGGCCAGCCTGAACCAGGACTTGGACCTTGAATGGCACTTCATCGGGCCGCTGCAGAGCAACAAGACCCGATTGGTAGCGGAGAACTTCGCCTGGGTGCATTCGGTGGACCGCCTCAAAATTGCCGAACGACTCTCCGCGCAGCGCCCGCCGGAACTGACGCCATTGCAGATATGCCTACAGGTGAATGTCTCTGGTGAGGCCTCCAAGAGCGGCTGCGACCCGGATCAGGTCGCCACTCTGGCCCGTACCCTGGCGACCCTGCCTGGACTCCGCCTGCGCGGTCTGATGGCGATTCCCGAACCCAGCGACGACCCGCTTCGACAGCGTCAGCAATTCGCGATTCTGCGCCGCCTGCGCGATTCGCTGCCCATGGAGCTCGACACCCTGTCGATGGGCATGAGCCACGATCTGGAAGCGGCGATAATGGAAGGCAGCACGCTGTTGCGCATCGGCACGGCAATC
>JBIJDI010000413.1:0-2625 GCA_044344235.1 Sulfuritalea sp.
TGCACGACGCGGTAGAGCCAGCCACTGCCTTCGCGACAGGGCGTGCATTGGCCGCATGACTCTTCGTAGTAGAAGTAGGAGAGGCGCTCAAGGGCCTTGACCATGCAGACCGTCTCATCCATGACGATGACTGCGCCGGAACCCAGCATGGAGCCGGCCTTTGCGATCGAGTCGTAATCCATGGTGCAGTCCATGATGACGTCGCCGGGCAGCACCGGAGCGGACGAACCACCGGGAATCACCGCCTTGAGCTTGCGGCCGCCACGCATGCCGCCGGCCATCTCGAGCAGCTTGGAGAACGGGGTGCCCATCGGCACTTCGAAGTTGCCGGGACGATTGACGTGGCCGGAAACGGAGAACAGCTTGGTACCGCCGTTGTTCGGCTTGCCCATGTTCAGGTAAGCCTCGCCGCCCATGCCCAGGATGAAGGGAATCGCGGCAAAGGTTTCGGTGTTGTTGATCGTGGTCGGCTTGCCGTAGAGGCCGAAGTTCGCCGGGAAAGGCGGCTTGAAGCGCGGCTGCCCCTTCTTGCCCTCGATCGACTCGAGCAGGCCGGTTTCCTCGCCACAGATGTAGGCACCCCAGCCGTGGTGGGCGAACAGGTCGAAGCTGAAATCAGAGCCGAGGATATTGTTGCCCAGGTAGCCCGCCGCGCGCGCCTGGTCGAGCGCCTCCTCGAAGCGCTGGTACATGTCGAAGATCTCGCCGTGGATGTAGTTGTAGCCGGCCTTGGCGCCTACCGCGTAACCCGCGATGATCATGCCCTCGATCACGGAATGCGGATCGAAGCGCATCAGGTCGCGGTCCTTGAACGTACCGGGTTCGCCTTCGTCGGTGTTGCAGACGACGTACTTCACTGGCGCCGCCTTGGGCATGAAGCTCCATTTCAGGCCCGTCGGGAAGCCCGCGCCACCACGACCGCGCAGCACGGACTTCTTGACCTCGGCGATCAGGTCGTCCTGGGTCATCTTGCTTTCAAGCACGCGGCGCAATTGTTTGTAGCCGCCGCGGGCTTCATAGTCCTTGAGGCTCCAGCCGGCATCGCCCCCGGCCCAACCGGTAGTCAGTAGCGGATTGATGGTGTCGATCAGAGCCATCTTATTTGCACTCCGCCAGCAACTTGTCGATCTGTTCGGGGAGCATGAAGCTGCACATGCGCTTGTTGTTCACCAGCATCACCGGCGCATCGCCGCAGGCGCCCATGCACTCGCCTTCCTTCAATGTGACCATGCCGTCCGGCGTCGTCTCATTGAAGTCGATACCCAATTTCTGCTTGACGTAGTCCGCGGCATGGACGCCGCCGGAAAGCGCGCAGGGCAGATTTGTGCAAACCGTGATCTTGTACTTGCCGACCGGATGCAGGTCGTACATGTTGTAAAAGCTTGCTACCTCGTAGGCCGCCATGGGCGCCATACCAAGATAGGTCGCGACGGCGGCGATCGCTTCCTTGGACAGCCAGCCCTTCTCGTCCTGCGCGATGACCAGCGCCGCCATTACAGCGGACTGTTTCTGGTCGGCAGGATACTTGGCCACCTCCCGATCGATCTTCTTGAGGGACTCGGGGCTCAATTCAGGACTCAACATGGTGTTCTGCGTATTCATGCGGTCTATCTATCCACGTCGCCAAGAACCAGGTCGATGGTTCCGATCACAGCGGTTGCATCGGCCAGCATGTGGCCTCGGCACATTTCGTCGGTTGCGGCTAGGTGAGGAATCCCTGCCGTATGCAGCTTGATGCGATAAGGTTTGTTGGCGCCGTCGGACACCGCCCACACACCCATCTCGCCCTTCGGATGCTCGATCGCGACATAGGCTTCGCCGGGCGGCACGTGCATGCCTTCCGAGAACAGCTTGAAATGGTGGATCAACTCCTCCATGCTGCCCTTCATCTTCTCCCGCGAGGGCGGTGCCACCTTGTGGTCATCACTGATCACCGGCCCCGGATTCTTGCGCAACCATTCGATACACTGCTTGATGATGCGATTGGCTTGGGCCATTTCTTCCATGCGGACCAGATAGCGATCATAGGTGTCGCCATTGACGCCCACCGGAATGTCGAAATCCATCCGGTCATACACTTCGTAAGGCTGCTTCTTGCGCAAATCCCACTCGATGCCGGAACCACGCAGCATGGCGCCGCTGAAGCCGAGTTGCATGGCTCGTTCGGGGCTTACCACGCCGATGCCTACGGTACGCTGCTTCCAGATGCGGTTGTCCGTCAGCAGGGTGTGATACTCACTGAGATAGACCGGAAAACGATTCGTGAAATCCTCAAGGAAATCGAGCAGGGTGCCGTTGCGGGCCTCATTCAACTCTTTCACCGTTTGCGCATTCTTGAAACGGTTTTCCTGATATTTCGGCATCTGGTCGGGCAGATCGCGATAGACGCCGCCCGGCCGGAAATAGGCCTGGTGCATGCGGATGCCGCAGGTCGCCTCCAGAATGTCGAAAAGGTCCTCGCGCTCACGGAACGTATACAGCACCATCGTCATGGCGCCGATGTCGAGGGCATGCGTACCGATGTTCAGCAGGTGGTTCTTGATCCGCGCAATTTCGTCGAACATGACGCGAATGTACTGTGCCCGAATCGGAACCTCGATGCCCAGCAGGCGCTCCACCGCCAGG
>JBIJDI010000414.1:0-2617 GCA_044344235.1 Sulfuritalea sp.
GCGCCTCACGGAATATCGGCGTTAACTTGATCCAATCGTTCCGTAGATCGGTCTGCAGTTGCACACAGGTGTTGCGCCGGGCTTGATCCTGGCTGGCCTGCGCAAGAACACGTGCTTCGTCAACCAGTGTCGGGCCGAGTTCCGCGATCAGATCGCAAAGGTCGTTCTCCAGAGTCTGGCGACACTCGTCAACGAGTTCTCGAAGCGCGGCCGGATTGGTATCTGTCATTTGAGACTCAGTGGCTGGTAGTGTGGTGACAGATGGATTATCGCACTGACAATGCGACAAACGTTTCCCGCAACAGGCTAATTGCTGGTCGCGTAAAGCAATCCGGTGGCGCGGCTGCAAACGCTCCTCCACTGACAGGGAATCAAGCTAGGTTGGCCCTCGGGTATTTCAGGCCGACAATAACCGCTTGAGGGGTCGCTTGCATCAAAGCCATCCATACAAGAGTCCCCTGGAATCGCTCGGTCAATGTCCAGACTCGCTGCATTGCCTCCTCTGGAGCCTGCATCTCGACGGGCGGCTCAGGGCACGAAGCGGAAGTCGCGGCGCAGCGGATCCAAAGTTGTTTTCGCCTCCGCTCTCCAAAACGCGACGCACTTGCCCCCTCTGACCCGCCGAGCGAGGAAGGTTCGCGGGGAGTTGTCCGGTCGCGTTGTCCGACGGTGACCGCGAAGCGGGCGGCTAGTTTAGCGACCGGCCCGGCGGTCCTTCCGCAGCGAGGGGTGAGCGCGAGGTTTCGCACGGCCAACGGCTTGGCCATGCGCCGCGCGAACGGGATATGGAAACCTAAAACGTCCCCGGATACGCCCCGCCGTCGAGCAGCCAGTTCTGCCCGGTAATGAACCCGGCCTGCTCTGAACACAACCACGCGCAGGCGGCCCCGAACTCCTCGGGATTGCCGATGCGGCCGGCCGGAATCGTGGCGACACGCTCGGCCAGCACCTGTTCGTAAGCCACACCGCGCGCCTTGGCCTGGCCGCCGATCACCGTGGCGATGCGGTCGGTGTCGAAAAATCCGGGTAGCAGGTTGTTGATGGTGACGTTGTGCGCCACCGTCTTGCGCGCCAGACCGGCGACGAAGCCCGTGAGGCCCGAGCGCGCGCCGTTGGACAAGCCGAGCACATCGATCGGCGCTTTTACCGCGCCCGAGGTGATGTTCACGATGCGGCCGAATTTGCGCGCAATCATGCCGTCCACCGTGGCCTTGATCAGCTCGATCGGCGTCAGCATGTTGGCATCGAGCGCGGCCAGCCAGTCGTCGCGCGACCAGTTGCGAAAATCGCCGGGCGGCGGGCCGCCAGCGTTATTGACCAGAATGTCCGGTTGCGGGCAGGCGGCCAGCGCTGCGGCGCGGCCAGCCGGCGTGACGATGTCGGCAGCGACGGTAATGACGGTCGCGCCGGTTTCGGCGCGAATTTCAGCCGCCGTCTTTTCCAGCGCCTCTGCGCCGCGCGCCACCAGCGTGACGCTGACGCCTTCGCGTGCCAGCGCAAACGCGCAGCCGCGGCCCAGCCCCTTGCTCGATGCGCACACCAGTGCGGACTTGCCGCGTATGCCGAGATCCATGATCAGCCTTTCAGAAAATTGGCGGCGCAGATAGCTTTCATGCCGCCTCCAGCTTTGCAACAGACAGCGCCAGCCACTTCATGCCGGCATTGCCGAAATTGACTTGCACGCGGGCGTCGGTGCCGCTGCCTTCCGCATTGACGATGACGCCGAGGCCGAACTTGGGATGCATCACGCTCTGGCCGATGCGAAAGCCGCTGCCCGCGTGCGATTCGCTGCGGCGCGGTGCGGAACTGAAAGTCGGCGCTGACGGCACGGCGAAACCGCCCTTGCCGGCACGCGGCGTGAGCCACTTGACCAACTCTTCCGGCACCTCGTCGAGGAAGCGCGAAGGCAGGTTGTAGCGGGTCTGCCCATGCAGCATGCGGGTCTGCGCAAAACTCAGGTAAAGCCGCTGCCGCGCGCGGGTGACGGCGACATACATCAGGCGCCGCTCTTCTTCGAGGCCTTTGTCTTCGCTCATCGAGTTCTCGTGCGGGAACAGTCCGTCTTCGAGACCGCTGATGAAGACCACGTTGAATTCGAGCCCCTTGGCCGAATGCACGGTCATCAGCTGCAGCGCGTCGTCGCCTTCACCGGCCTGGTGTTCACCGGCTTCGAGCGAGGCGTGGGCGAGGAAGGAGGACAGGTCGTTGCCGAATTCACCAGTGATTTCGCCGTCCTGGTTGGGCTGGCCCTCCTCGGCGACGAAACTCGCCGCGGCGTTGATCAGTTCGTCGAGGTTATCCAGCCGCTCCTGGCCTTCCTTCTCGTTCTTGTAGTGGGCGCGCAGGCCGGAGAGTTCGATGACGTGATCGACCAGTTCCGGCAGCGGCAGGGGCGCGGCCTCGCGCAACTTGACGATCAGTTGCGCGAAGGCGGCGAGCTTGACGCCGCCGGCACCCGCAACGTGCGGGATCGCCGCGTGCAGGCTGCTGTTGGCAGCCCTGGCGGCGTCCTGCAGATTTTCCAGGCTGCGCGCGCCGATACCTCGCGCCGGAAAATTCACCACGCGGGCAAACGCGGTGTCGTCCTCGGTGTTGGCGATCAGGCGCAGGTAGGCCA
>JBIJDI010000074.1:0-9607 GCA_044344235.1 Sulfuritalea sp.
AAGAATCTCTTCGTTGCCGGAGCAACAGTCACCGAAGATGCCTTCACCGAGAAGGAAACCTCGGGACTGGTCAAGTGGTGGAACCTGGAACTGAAAGATCGCACCCCGGCCTTTGGCGAAAAGGAAGCGGGAATTCCCGCCGCGCAGATCCTGCGCGTCGCCCGTGCCATGGGCAAGGCCGCGCCCAACACGGCGGTCTGGATGGGTCCCGGTGCGGCGATGATGCCGCGCGGTACCTACGCCGCGATGGCGGTGTATGCGCTGAACGGCCTGATGGGTTCGATTGACGTCGTTGTCTGGGAAGGCGCTCCGGGCGCGCCGCTCAACAAATTCCCCAGCACCGAGAAGTTCATTGATGAGGTCGCCAAGAAAGGCAGCAAGACAGGCAAGAAGCTCGACGGCCGCGGCGAAAAGAACATGCCCGCCCTGATGGGTTCCGCGATGAACAACGTGCCCAACAACATGCTCAAGGACCCGGGCGCGGTCAAGGTCATGCTCGCCTCGTGGAACAACTACAACCATTCTGCAACCGGCGCGGGTCGCTGGGACGAGGTCATGGCCAAAGTGCCGTTCTTCGCCCACATGGTCACCAACCCGTCGGAGATGACTCAGTTCGCCGACATCGTGCTGCCTTCAACGCACAACAGTTCAGAGGGCTGGAATATCGTCACCAACGGCAGCAACGGCTACAGCTACGCCTCGATCCAGCAGAACCCGATCAAGCGCGTGTTCGATGCCAAGCAGGAAGAGACCGAAGTGATGTGGCTTTTGGGGCAGAAGCTCAAGGCCAAGGGCTTCCCCAACCTGGCCGACTACTACGACACCATCAAGGACCCCGAGACTGGCAAGGTCGCGAGCAACGAGCTTGAGTTCGCCGAGATTGTTACCAAGTTCCTCAGCGCGCCGATCTGGATGGCCAAGGAAGCGCCCAAGGGCGACGCCCAGATCAAGAGCTGGGCCGAGTTCAAGGCCAAGGGCATGTTCCACGGCCCGCGTTACACGCTCAAGAAGGGCTGGGGCGGCAAGTTCAAGACCGAGACCAAGAAGTTCGAGTTCTACAGTGCGACGCTGAAAAAGCGCCTCGATGAACACGCCAAGAAGCACGAGACCACGGTCGATGAGGTACTCGCCGTCAGCGGCTACACCGCGAAGGGCGACCTGGCCTTCGTGCCGCACTACGAAGTTCCGAAGCGCCACGGCAGCCTGGAGGACTTCCCCTTTACCTTCATCGACTACAAGTCGCGCCTGAACCGCGAAGGCCGCTCGCAGAATCTGCCCTGGTATCAGGAGTTCAAGAAGGTCGATCCGGGCGATGTGTCCTGGGGCGATGTGGTCAAGATGAATCCGGCCGACGGCGCCAAGCTGGGCCTGAAGACCGGCGACAAAGTGACCATCACCTCGCAGGCGGGGTCCATCACGGTCGATCTCAAGTTGTGGGAGGGCGTGCGTCCCGGCACCGTGGCCAAGTGCTACGGCCAGGGTCACTGGGCTTACGGCCGTGTGGCTTCCAAGGACTATGCCAAGGCAGTTCCATTAGGCGGCAACAACAATGCGATCCTGGTCGATGACTACGATCGCTTGAGTGGTGCCACGGCCCGCAACGGTGGCTTCACCGGCGTGCGGATCACCAAGGCCTGAGCGCCGTCGATAAGGAGAATATGATGAAACTAGGAATGGTTATCGATCTGGGACGGTGTGTAGGCTGTGGAGCTTGTGCTTTTGCCTGCAAGACCGAAAACAACACGCGCAACCGCAACACCGAAAAAGGCCAGAGTCACAACTGGGCTGATTTCCTCATGCACAGCGAGGGTACGTTTCCCAACACCCTGCACATGGTGATACCGGTGCTGTGCAACCACTGCGACGAGCCTCCCTGCATCAAGATCTGTCCGGGCAATCCGGAAAAGGCGGGCCCCGGCAAGCCCTACAAGGCGCTGTTCAAGACGCCCGAAGGAATCACCATGCACAACCCCGAGCTGTGCGTCGGTTGCGGTGATTGCCAGACCAAGAACGGTTGCCCTTACAGCCACGAAAAACTCGACGCAAAGAGCCTCACTGGCGAGACCTACAGCGTGATCAGTCTCAATCCCGCGCAAGACGAGCCGCAGCCATTCTGGGCGGACAAGACCTCGGCGATTCCGGGCTGCACGTCATCAGGCGCCGAAGTGTCGGCCAGGGCCGGCACCCGGATCCCGGCGATGAACGCGTGGGTGGGTGGCGAAACGCAGTCGATCCGATCGGATGACGTGATCGAGAAGTGCACCTTCTGCTACCACCGCGTGACCAACGGCCTGCAGCCGGCCTGCGTCGAGGTTTGCCCATCCCAGGCCCGAATCTTTGGCGATCAGCAGGATCCGAACAGCAAGATCTCGCAGATACTGAAGAAGGAAAAGTCTTTCCGCCTGCAGGAAGACAAAAAGACCAAGCCCAATGTGCACTACGTAGGCAAGTACAGCCCTCGTGCGTGAAATAGAATCAGGGGCCGGTTTTGACCGGCCTCTTTCAGGAGACGCAATGACCGAATATGTCACTGGTAGCGCCAACGCGCGCGAGGATTTGTGCCGTTTCCTTGCCGCCTGCTATTGCGAACCCAGTGCGGATTTCAGCGACGAGCACCTATTTGATTCCATGCTGGCGGCCGCCGCCGCCATCGATCCGGGTCTCGCCGAGTCTGCCCGCAAACTGGGTGCCGAGTTCGTGGCGCAGGACATGGAGACGCTGCTGGTTGACTACACCGCGCTGTTCATCGGTCCCTCGCAACCCCGGGCCATGCCCTATGCCTCGTTCTGGCTGACCGACGACCAGTCGATGCGGCACGAGGCGACCATGGCGGTGCTGGATTTCTACGAGCAAGGCGGCTTCGATGTCAGCGAGGAGATTCACGAATTGCCGGACCATGTCGCAGTGGAACTGGAATTTCTCTACGCGCTGATCTTCGCCCAGAACCAGGCGCAACTCGGCGGCAACGCGGCCGATCTGGCGGCTGCCAATGCGCTGCATCGCCGCTTCGTGGTCGAACATCTGAATGGGTGGCTCGGCGATTTTGCCGCGGCCGTCAAGGCGGGTAGCGAGACCGCGTTTTATCGGGAACTGGCCGAATTGACCGGAAAGTTCGTGCGGATGGAAGCAGATTTGCACCGCCTGAACTGAGCCATGACCCGGAAACGGCCGTGCTGTAGGAATCCTCCGATTGACACCATGCCGCCGCAAGGGCTAACGTGCCGCACGGAGTACCGCTCCCGGCGTGGGATTGCCGGTCAAAGTGTTTCTTGAAGCAAGCGGTGTATCGCAACTCATTACCACCTCTCTCGGAGCCAAAACATGAAAACCAGAACCACTCTTTTGCTGACCGGATCACTGTTCTTCGCCCTGGCCGGGCTGGCCCCCGTGCATGCAGCAGTCGATGAAGCCGCAGCCCAGGCGCTGGCAAAGAAGAACGACTGCTTCAAATGCCATGCCATCGACAAGACCAAGAAGGGCCCCTCCTACAAGAAGATCGCCGCCAAGTACAAGGAAAAGAAACTTGGCGAGAAGGAGGCCATCAAGCAAATGACCACTGCCCCCAAGGTCAAGCTCGAAGACGGCACCGAAGAAGAGCACAAGGACATCGATACCCGGGATCCGAAAGAGTTGAGCAACCTGGCGCAGTGGATTCTGTCGCGCTGATTCCGTGACGCCGCGTGGGGCCCGGTTTGAAGGGCCTCGGCGGCGTGTCTGTGCGTGCCAGCCCGGGTGCCAGGCGAGCTTTGAATATCGTCCGCCATTGGAAATGAACATCATGCGTACCAACAAGTTTGCAGCGTGGCTTGCGGCAGCAACAGTCTGCCTGGCTGGATCTCTTGCCAGCGGCATTGCCGCGGCGGCCAACGCGCCAGCCGTTTCGCAGAAACTCGACAACGCCACCTGTCAGACCTGTCACGATGGCAAGAAGGGCAAGCTCGAAGTACCCGCGGCGGATGGCGCCAAGCGCCCGCTGCACGTGGTCAATACGGACAAATATGGCAAGAGCGTGCACGCCAAGATGGAGTGCGTCGCCTGCCACAAGGAAATCGCCGACAACGTGACACCCCACAAAAAGGTGGCCGGTGCAGCGAAAGTCGAGTGTGCGCAGTGCCACCTCGACCTGTGGGAAGCCGCGAAAAAGGACAACAAGACCGCCGAGAAGCCGCGCCTGGGCATCGTCGCGGAAAACGTCGCGGCCTACAAGCAATCCTTCCACGCGCGGGACAACAAGGACGACCCGACCAAGAAGAACGCGATCTGCAGCGACTGCCACAACGTGCATACCTTCGATGTGCCGCCGCGCGGCACGCAGGAGCGCAAGGACTGGCACCTGACCGTGCCGACTGTCTGCGGCGAGACCTGCCACACCGATCATCTGGAAGACTGGACCGGATCGGCGCACGGCAGGGAAGCCGAGAAGAAGAATTTCAAGACGGCCGTTTGCTCCGACTGCCATACCACCCACGACATCGTCGGCAGCTCCTCCGACAAGGCCAAGCTGTCGATCACCGCCAGTTGCGGCGACTGCCACAAGGATGCCTACGAGTCCTACAAGGCCTCCTATCACGGTCAGGTGAACCGGCTGGGCTATGCCTACACCGCCAAGTGCGCCGACTGCCACGGCAGCCATGCCCTCGAGCCGTCGAAAGATCCGAAATCGAAGATGCACGAGAAAAACCGGCTCAAGACCTGCCAGAAGTGCCATAGCGGCAAGGAAGGCAAGCCTGCCCTGGCGACAGCGGGTTTCATCAGTTTCAGCCCGCACGGCAACAGCCACGACTTTGCCAAGTATCCGGAAATCTGGCTCACCACCAAGGCCATGATCGCGCTGCTGGTCGGCGTCTTCGCCTTCTTCTGGCTGCATTCCGGCCTGTGGTGGTATCGCGAGTATGCGGATCGCAAGGCCGGCAAGAACGTGCCGCACGTCATGACCGACAAGCTGCCGCCCGAGTTCGCCACCAAGCATGTCAAACGCTTCGGTCCGATGTGGCGCATTGCCCACCTGCTGTTCGCCTTGAGCGTGATGATGCTGGTGCTGACCGGGATGGCCGCATTCTTCCCCGAGACCAGCTGGGCCAAGACGGTGATGGCGACATTCGGCACCCCGAAAATCGCCGGACAGGTACACCGTCTGGCGGCCTACATCATGCTGGGCATCTTCGCCATCCACCTGGTGGCGATCTCGATCAACATCCTGCGCAAGTGGAAGGACTTCAAGTTCTTTGGTCCCGACTCCTTCGTGCCGAACTGGAAGGACATGTACGACATGATCGGCATGTTCAACTGGTTCATCGGCAAGGGGCCGCGCCCCGCGATCGAACGCTGGTCCTACTGGGAGAAGTTCGACTACTGGGCGGTGTTCTGGGGTATGGCCATCATCGGCGGCAGCGGCATGATGCTTGCCTTCCCGCACGTGGTTGCTGCCTACCTGCCGGGTTGGGTGTTCAACATCGCAATGGTGGTGCATGGCGAAGAAGCCGTGCTCGCCGCCGTGTTCCTCTTCACGGTGCACTTCTTCAACAACCACTTCCGGCCCGACAAACTGCCGCCGCCGGATGTGGTGATGTTCACCGGCACCCAGTCGCTGCAGGAGTTCAGGCACGAGCACCGGGCGCAGTACGACCGTTTGGTGGAAACCGGCCAGCTTGAGAAGTATCTGGTCGATGCGCCGTCGGCACCCTTCACGCTGGCCTCGAAGATACTGGGTCTGGTGCTGATCGCCTTCGGCCTGACGCTGCTAATGTTGATCGCGATCGGCTTCGCCGGCGGCGGTCATTGAAAGATTCCCGCTTCAAGGCGCGTGCCTTGAGGCGGGAAGTCGGACAGGAGGAAAAGGGACTTCTGACCATGAAAAATCCCATTTTTCTGATCGGAGTGCTGCTGTTTGCGGCAGTCGGAAGCGGCCCGGCGCAGGCGCAGGTCGACGCCGAGGCTGCTCAGGCGCTGGCGAAACGGAATGACTGCTTCAAGTGTCACGCCATCGACAAGAGCAAGAAGGGTCCCGCCTACAGCAGGATCGCTGCCCGCCTCAAAACCAAGCCCGACGGCGTCGAAACGATCGTCGAACACATCACCAGCGGCCACATGGTCCAGTTGGCGGATGGCACCGACGAGAAGCACAAGATCATCGACACCAGGGATCCGGCCGAGCTCAGAAATCTGGCGCTGTGGATTCTTTCGCTCTGAGCCTTGAAAGTCGGCGCCGGCGACGCGCCGGAGCGGAACCTGATTGAAACCCGATAAGGTATTTGGCGACCGGGGCGGGTACCATGGCGGCACCATGACTCCCGTGTCCTCACTACTGCGCTCCGGCCGTTTTGTTGTGGCCCTCGCTGTCATCATGATGGCCACGATTGTCGTGATGACTGTTCTCCTGCTCTGGCAATTGCGCGTCCAGGAACTGCGGCATGCAGAAGGCGAAACCGTCAGCCTCAGCCATATCATTGCCGAGCAGACTACGCGGTCGCTGCAAAGCGTCGATCTGGCGCTTGATGTTGCCCTGGACAGGCTTTCGCAAGCCGAGAGGCTGGGTGTTTCCATCGACCAATTCGCGATTCACGCGATGCTGCGTGCCCGTGTCGAGGTGATGCCGCAACTCAGATCGATGTTCATTGTCGATGCCGATGGCAGGATCGCAAGCTCGGCGCTGAGTCATCCCGCGCCGACGTTCTCCGTGAGCGATCGCGACTATTTCACAGGACCCCGAGACCAGCCGGGCGCCGACCTGCATGTCGGCGTGCCCGTACTCAATCGCATCGACCAGAAACGGACCTTCTTTTTCTCGCGGCGAATCCGCAACCCGAACGGAAAATTCGTCGGCGTCATCGTTGCCTCGCTGGATATCGCCTACGTCGAGTCTCTCTACGAGTCGATCAAGCTCGACAGCGTCAGTCCGCTAGCGCTCTATTTGAACGACGGTACCCTGATCGCGCGGGCGCCACATGATGAAACCCTGACGGCGAGCAAGGCGCTCTTGCCGGCTCTGGAGCGCAGAGGGGGCGAGAAGGTGTGGGTCAAGACGGTCAGAACGGAGGGCGAACAAGCCGGCATCGTCACCTATCGCAAGATCGGCGGCTTTCCCATGATTCTCGGCGTCGGCAACCGGGACAGCGAAGTGCTGGAGGGGTGGCGCGATACCGCGCGCGCGATCATCTTTGCGGCGCTGACAAACATTGCTCTGGTGATCGTGACCACGACACTCCTGTTGCGCAGGCAGCGGCGGGAGGAAGCGCTGGCCGCCGCCATGAAGGAGAGCGACGAACACCTGCGGGCCATGGTCAATTCGGCCATGGATGCCATCGTCACGGTCGACAGCAACCAGCGGATCGTCACCTTCAATCCGGCCGCCGAACGCATGTTCGGCTATAGCCTGGAGCAACTCGCCGGCAGCCCGCTCGACCGCTTGCTTCCGGATCGTTTTCGCAAGGTGCATGAGGGCAACGTCGCGGCGTTTCGGCAAAGCGGCGTGGCGACGCGCATGAAGAACACGCGGATGGAAATCGTCGGTTTGCGTTCCGACGGCACGGAGATTCCCCTTGAGTCCACCATCACCCAGGTGACGATCGGCGGCGAGACGCAATTCACCGCGATCCTCCGCGACATCAGCGAACGCCGCCGCGCCGAAAATGAAGTGCGTGAATCCAACCAGCAGTTGCGCGAACTGGCGTCGTCACTGCAGGCGGTGCGCGAGGAAGAGCGCACCGCGATCGCCCGCGAACTGCACGACGAGCTCGGCCAGCAACTGCTGCGACTGCGCATGGATCTCGATTGGCTGGCGGGACGGCTCAAGACTGTGTCGCCGGCGCTGCAGGAAAAGGCGGCGGAGATGAAGCATTTCATTGAAGGCACGGTCGGCGCGGTGCGCCGCGTGACCACCCGGCTGCGCCCGCCCCTGCTCGACGATCTCGGTCTGGCGGAGGCGGCGCGCTGGCAGCTCGACGAGTTTGCGCAACGTACCGGGATCGAGGTGGTATCTAGCATCGCGATCGACGATCTGGAACTCGACGAGCGTGTCGCCATCAACGTCTTTCGCATCCTGCAGGAATCGCTGACCAACGTTGCACGTCATGCCGGTGCGACGCAGGTGAATGTGCTGCTGACCAAGGCGGACGACAGTCTGGTCCTGGAGCTTCGTGACAACGGCGGCGGCACCGAACTTCGTGACAAGCCGGAGCTGGGCCACGGCCTCGTCGGCATCCGCGAGCGGACCCTGTTGCTCGGCGGACGCATGGACATTGTCAGTGCGCCGGGCGAAGGATTTACCCTCCGTCTGCGCATCCCGCTGCTTGCGCATGAATCGCCAGGAGAACACAAATGACCCGAGTGCTGCTTGCCGACGATCACGCCATCATCCGCGATGGGGTGAAACAGATTCTGGCCGACACCGACGATCTTGTTGTTGCCGGCGAAGCAGCCAATGGCGCCGAAGCGCTGAAGCTGGTCGCCGAGCAGGACTGGGACCTGCTGGTCCTCGACATCTCCATGCCCGGCAAGAACGGGCTGGAACTGATCAAGCTCGTGCGGCACGACAAGCCGCGCCTGCCCATCCTGATCTTCAGCATGCATCAGGAGGAGCAATACGCCTTGCGCGCCCTGCATGCAGGCGCCTCCGGCTACCTCACCAAGGAAAGCGACAGCGAGGTGCTGATTGCCGCGATGCGCAAGGTGGCGGGGGGCGGTGTCCATGTCAGCGAAAAGGTGGCCCAGTTGCTGGCCCGCGAGCACATGCCGAACACTGACGAACTGCCGCATGCCCGCTTGTCTGATCGCGAATTCCAGATCTTCGAAAAGATCGTCGCCGGTGTCCGGCTGACCGACATTGCGGACGAGTTCAACCTGAGCATCAAGACCGTCAGCACCCACAAGTCGCGCATCCTGCAAAAGATGCACATGACCAGCGCACCGATCTCGTCCGCTACGCCATTGCCAAGGGTTTGGCGTCGATGCCGGAGTAGGGCGTAGCGATTTGGAATAGGCGGCATTTTGAGCAGCTTGCCAAAACTCCCGATCTGTTGCGCTTATTAACGAGCTTCTAATGGTGCGATTAAGTGTGTGATAATGAATGCTTTAGCGTTTCGGGAGCAAATCATGTCAAACATCAGCGCCAGTGATCTCAAGACCAAAGGAATTTCCGCCATCGAAGCTGGGCTTGCCAACCAATCCGAGGCGACTATTTCGGTGCGGGGCAAGGAGCGTTTCGTGGTGATGGATATGGCCCACTATCACTACCTGAGGGAATGCGAACTGGATGCCGCATTGGCCGAGACACGCACAGATCTCGCGGCCGGGCGTTTCGTCAAGGAGTCTGCGATGGCGCACCTGGCGCGGCTGAATGCCGCCAAATGAGCTATTCGCTGGTTTTTACCGAGCAATACACTCACAGAGCCGCTCGTTTTCTCAAACGTCATCCGGAGTTGAAGCAGCAATACCTCAAAACACTGCAGTTACTTGAGGCCAATCCCTTCCATCCAGGGCTGCGCCTGCATTTGCTGGCGGGGAGGTTTGCGGGGCTGCATTCGGTTTCGATCAATCTCTCCTACCGCATTACGCTGGAATTGCTGATATCGGAGGGCGAAATCACTCCGGTTAACATCGGCGACCATGA
>JBIJDI010000415.1:0-2598 GCA_044344235.1 Sulfuritalea sp.
TTTTGCCAGATAGGCGTTGGCCAACTCCAGCTTGCCAATGTACTTCTGGATTCCCTTGTAATTCACCTTGAATTTCATGTCCTGTGCTCCAGCCGAGTCAATAATCCTGTTACGGCTGTTTACGGAGAAACCTTAGCGCATGTCGAAAATGCTTCCCCGCCAAGGACCGGTAGTGAGCCCGTCTGACGCCATCAAACCCGTCGCACGAACTCCTCAAAGCCCGCGACAGGCAACGGTCTGCTGAAAAAATAGCCCTGATAGGCATGGCAACCCGAACTGGCGAGGAAGGCGCGCTGGGTTTCAGTCTCCACCCCCTCGGCAATCACGTCCAGCCCCAGGCTTTGCGCCAGCGCCACGATCGTCCGCGCAATTGCGGCATCGTTGGGATCGATGAGGATGTCGCGCACAAACGACTGGTCGATCTTCAACTGGTCCAGCGGCAGGCGCTTCAGATAGGACAGCGAAGAATAGCCGGTGCCGAAGTCGTCCAGCGAAAAGCCCACACCCCTGGCTTTCAGCGCAGACATCTTGTCGATGACGTCCTCCACATTGTCCACCAGCAGGCTCTCGGTCAGCTCCAGCTTGAGCCGATTCGGGTTGGCGCCCGTCTGATTGAGGATCGCCACGACCTTCAAGACAAAGTCGGCGTCGCGGAACTCCTGGGCACTGACATTCACCGCCACGGTGAGATGGGCCATGTCCGGATGGATTGCCCATAATGCCAGTTGGGTGCAGGCCCTTTCCAGTACCCATTGGCCCAAAGGCAGGATCAGCCCGGTTTCTTCCGCCAGGGGAATGAACTCGGCAGGAGACACCATGCCGCGCTCGGGATGCTGCCAGCGCACCAGGGCTTCGGCGCCCGTGACGCGCCCCACGCCGACCACCTGGGGCTGGAAATGGAGCAGGAGCTGATTGCCCTCGATGGCCTTGCGCAGACCCGTTTCCAGGGCCACTCGCTCGACCACCACGGTCTGCATGGCCGGATCAAAGAAATGCAGGCCATTGCGCCCGGATGTCTTGGACTTGTACATGGCGAGGTCGGCCTGTTTCAGCAAATCCTCAATGGACGTTTCATGCCCGCGAAACAAGGTGGCGCCGATGCTCGCTGAGCTGCGGTAATCAATATCCCCAAGCGGATAGGTTTGATTGAGAACGGCGAGAATCTTTTCACCCACGACTTCAGTCTCGTTGGCCGCCTCCTCGGCGGTTTTGTTCAGGCTGCCCAGCACCACCACGAACTCGTCGCCGCCCAGCCGCGCCACGGTGTCGCCCTCGCGTACACTGGCCGCGAGACGCTGCGCCACCTGCTGCAGCAGCATGTCACCCTTGTCGTGACCCAGCGTGTCGTTCAAGGTCTTGAAATGATCAAGGTCGATGAACAGCACCGCACCGAACGTCCCGCTGCGGTTGCCGGCGGTCATGGCCTGCTTCAGGCGATCCAGCAGAAGCGTGCGGTTGGGCAGGTGGGTAAGGGAGTCGAAGAAGGCCAGTTCCTTGATTCTTTCTTCCGCTTTCTTGCGTTCGGTAATGTCCTGATGCGTGCCGACATAGTGGGTGACGACCCCGTCATCGCCCTTTACCGCAGAGATGGTCAGCCACTTCGGATACACCTCGCCATTCTTGCGCCGGTCCCAGACTTCCCCCTGCCATGCCCCCGTACTGGCAAGGCTCGCCCACATCGCGACATAGAACGCGTCGTCGTGGCGGCCTGACTTCAGCAGGCGCGGCGTCTGGCCGACGACCTCTTCCGCGGTGTAGCCCGAGATGTCCGTGAAGGCCTTGTTGATTCGCAGGATCACTCCGGCGGGATCGGTGACGACCATGCCTTCCTGGGATTCGAAGGCCGTCGCCGCAATGCGAAGCTCGGCCTCGGCCCTTCTGCGAAAACTGATGTCGCTGACGCTGCCGATGAAGAACCTCGTCTCGTTCAGGAAGGTTTCGGTGACGCCCAACTCGATCGGAAACGTCGTGCCGTCCTTGCGCCGGGCGACAACATTCCGGCTTTGGCCGATAACCTTCTGGATGCCGGTGCTCAGATAATCGCCGAGATAGCCGTCATGCGCGGCTTTGTACGGCTCCGGCATCAGCATGCTGACATTGCGGCCGACCACTTCGCCCGCGCCGTAGCCAAACATCTTCTCTGCGGATTGGTTGAAGGATTCGACGATGCCGTTTTCGGTGATCGTCACCACACCGCTCTGCACGCCATTCAGCACGGCGCGCAACCGCGTTTCGCTGGACACCAGAGCCTGCTCGGCCCGCTTGCGCGCGGTAATATCGGTGGAGTAGGCAAGGATGCAGGTCTTGCCGTTGAGCTCGGTAATTTCGGCCGACAGGCTGACATTTCGCCGCTCGCCATTCTTGTGCATCCAGACGGTCTCGTAGTTGACCAGCCGGCCTTCACGGCGAATCGCTTCCACCCAAGGCGCGCGCGTCGCCTGATCCGGCCAGATGCCGACCTCTACCGAGGTCCTGCCAATCAGTTCGCTCCTGGGCCAGCCGAAATCCCGCTCGTAATTGTCGTTGGCCTCCATGAAGCGCCCATCCTCTGCTGCGGCTATCGACGCCGCGACCGGGCAGGAACTGAAAGCCGTGGAA
>JBIJDI010000417.1:0-2591 GCA_044344235.1 Sulfuritalea sp.
GCGCAAGCGGGCTTCGACGATGGCCTCGCCGGAAATGGCGCCGGAATGCAGCGCGCAGCTCATGCCTTCGCCGATCATGTTGAGGAAGCCGGCGGCCTGCCCGGTGACCAGCACATTGCCCTTGCCGAACACATAGCGATTGATCAGCGAGGGACCGAAATTCTCGGCGCAGCCTTCGTGGTCGTCGTCGGCCGGCTTGAGGCGCACGCCGTGCTTGTCTTCGAGATACTGCTGCACCACTGCATGCTTCTTCGCGAAATTGTCGCCGCGCTTGAAGCCGACGCCGACGATCTGCCGCCCGTCGCGAGCGTGGCTCCAGGTGTAGTGGCCCAGGCCGGGATGGAACCAGAAATGGAAATAGTCCGCGCTCAGCGGGCAATCGATGATCTCGTGGAATTTCTGGCCGACGAAGAACCACGGTATCTGCTTCGTGTAGTCGGGATACACGGCACGGACCACCAGCGAACTGGGGCCGTCGGCACCGATCACCTGGCGCGCGCGGTACTCGACCGGCTCGCCATGCTTGCGCGCATGCACCAGCACATGGTCGCCCTTCTCTTCCAGCCCGGCGAAGGAGGTCTGGTCATGCACCTCGGCGCCGCTACGCAGGATCGCCCAGTGGTCGGAATACTTGCGGTGCAGGTGCGGCGTGGTGCCATGGAAGAAATCCATTGGCATGGAGACCATGCTCGGAAAATGGAAGGTGACGCCGCGACAGGAGGTCGGCTCATGCAGGGTTTCGCGCGGCAGGGGGCCGAAATTCTCCAGCAGGAAGCGGTGGCCGCGCGGCGAAAGGATGCCGCTGCAGATCTTGTGGCGCGGCAGTTCCTTGCGCTCGAGAATAATGGTCTCCAGCCCCGCATCGACCGTCCGCTTGGCCGCCGCCGCCGCGGCCAGGCTGGCGCCGACGATCACGACATCAACCGAACGCATGTGGATTCCTCTTTATCATTTCCGGATCTTCCCCCAATTCGGCCAGATACAGCACCGGCAGGTCGCAGACCCGCTCGAAGGCGGCGCGGTCGCTCAGGCATTCGACGACGATGCGGGCAGGTTTGCGCCCCTGCAGTATCCATCGTGCCTGCGTGCCATTGTCGTCGGCGCCGATGCCGAGTTTGTGCGGCAAGCCATGCGCAGTCGCAGGCATCGCCACGCGCTGCAGGTCTAAGCTGAGGCTGCAGCCGGTTTCCAGCTGCAGTTGATTGTAGTACTCCACCATGCGCTCGTAATCGCCGTGGAAGGCGCGCGGCTCGATCACATACAGGTCGCCCGCAGCCAGATTGCTGCGTACCGCCGGTCGGCTGCTCAAGGCCGCTCCCAGCCCCATCCGCGTCGATCCCGGCAGCCAGCGTCGCAATTGGCGCAGCAACAGCCCGTCCGCCGCGACGATGCTGTGGCCCTGCAGCGAAGCGAGAAACGTCTGCAGGCGATCTTGCGGGATGTCGACACCGAGTTCGAGCGCCAGCGCGATGTCATCACCGTCATCATCGGCGAGGGCAAGACCGAGCAAGGCCTGCACCTGCGCCAGCAATGCCGTGTCGGCACGCAAGACGGGCCCCGGCAGCAGCAGCGGGCCCGAGCGCAAGCCAGCGGGCGCTGCTGCAGCGGCCATGGTGCCCTGCTGCAGCCGAAGCTGCAAATCGTCCAGCACGACTGAGCGAGGCAACTGCCGCCGCAGATGCATCACCAGACCCGACAGGTCGATGCCCTCGGGACAGACCGGATCGCAGGCGCCGCACAGCGAGCAGGCGTCTATCACTTCGGCCAACTGGGATGCCGTCGCGCCGCACTGCAAGGCCTTGGCCAGGCCTTGGGGCGTGAATCGGGGATCGCGACTGCTGCGCCACATGGGACACACCAGAAAGCACAGGCTGCAGCCACTGCAGGCCGTGTAGTCGCGCGGCGCCACCGGCGCCTTGGGCGAGAGTCCGAACATCAGAAAATCACGTCGCGGTTGAGAATCATGGCCGGATCGGCGCGACGCTTCATGGCCAGATGTCGGTCGACCAGGGCGTCGCCGAAGACGCGCCGGATGTAGCCCTTCATCATGCCGCCGAAGCGGTAATAGCTGGCGCCGAGGTCGACGCCGATGTCGTAGATCGCATTCTTGAAGGCCTGGAAATGATCGCGGCTATACACCTGCCCCTCGATCATCGGCTCGAATTCGCAGCCGTAGGCCCAGCCTTCCGCACCGGGCGGAACGCAGGTCATTTCATAGTGCGGCAGGTGGTCCGGCCTGAGCTTGATGCCGACGCAGTAGAGCGTGTAATGCGGAAAATACTTGCGGCAAACCGCGTTGCCGCGCTCGACCGCGTCGATGAACTTGTCGGCCGGCGTCGCCAGATCGGGAATCACCATCTGCTTCGAGCCCCAGTGCTTCCAGACCGCGCGCGAGAACACCACGGTGCGGTCATGCATTTTCTTTTCACGCATGTACTCGGCGCGGCGAAACTCGGGGAACACCGCCTGCTTGCGTTGCAGCAGGTAAAGCGCCTCGCCGATTTTCCATGGCCGCAGGGCATAGTGCCCAACCATGCAAAGCGCGAAGCCGAACTCGCCATGGCCGCGCAGGCGCTTTTCCCAATTCGCCT
>JBIJDI010000418.1:0-2585 GCA_044344235.1 Sulfuritalea sp.
ACCCGCATCAGCCGCACCCTCAGTTACCGGCAATCGTCATGCTCTCGACCAGAACCGAACCCACCTGCTTCGAACCCCGCACCTCGATGTCATTGCCGATATCGACAATCCCGCGCAACATTTCGCGCAAGTTGCCGGCGATGGTGATTTCTTCCACCGGATAGGCGATCTCGCCCTTTTCCACCCAGTACCCCGCCGCGCCACGCGAATAGTCGCCGGTCACATAATTCACGCCCTGGCCGAGCAGTTCGGTGACCAGCAGCCCCGTGCCCATTTCGCGCAACAGCCCCTTGAGATCATGCCGACCCGGTTGCACCAGCAGATTGTGCGCGCCGCCGGCGTTGCCGGTGGTCTGCATGCCCAGTTTACGTGCCGAGTAGGTGGACAGGAAGTAGCCTTGCAGGACGCCGTCCCTCACCACCTCGCGATCATGCGTGGCAACGCCATCGTCATCAAATGGCGAAGAGGCGAACGCGCCACGGATATGGGGTCGTTCGCTGATCTGGACGAAATCCGGGAATAGCTGTTGGCCAAGGCTGTCCAGCAGAAAGGAGGTTTTTCGATAGAGCGCGCCGCCGGACACTGCATGCACGAAACTGCCGATCAAACCCGACGCCAGCGGTGCCTCGAAAACCACCGGGCATTTGCGGGTCTTCAGCTTGCGCGACCCGAGGCGGGCCAGCGCGCGCCGCGCGGCATAGTCGCCAATCCGCGCTGGGTCGGGGAACAGGTCGGCGTTGCGACGCGTGGCATACCAGTCGTCACGCTGCATTTCATCGCCCTCGCCGGCGATCACAGAGCAGGACACATAGTGCCGCGAAGTGGAGAAGCCATCCATGAAGCCCAGGCTGTTGGCGGAAACAAAATGGGAAGTCTGCGCGGAAACGCTGGCGCCTTCGGAGTTCTTGATCAGCGGGCTGACATCGAAGGCGGCCTGCTCGCAGCGACGTGCGATGTCTATTGCCGCCTCCACTGAAATGTCCCAGGGATGGAACAGGTCGAGGTCCATGCTCTTCTTCGCCAGCAATTTTGCGTCGGGCAGACCCGCGCAATCGTCTTCGGCAGTGAATCGTGCAATGGACAGTGCGGCCTCAACCGAGGCTCTCAGCGCAGCCGGCGAGAAATCCGAGCTGCTGGCATGGCCACGTCGCTGGCCTATGTACACCGAGACGCCGAGCCCCTTGTCGCGGTTGTACTCGATGGTCTCCACTTCCTGCCGGCGCACGCTGACCGACTGGCCGAAACCCTCCGAGACATCAACCTCGCAGGCCGTAGCGCCCTTGGCGGAGGCGTGATCGAGAACAGCCTGCGCCAATGCGCGCAATGCCTCCCGGGAGTGAGCAAAAGCTTGGGACATGCAGGAACCCTTTAAGAGTGAGACTTGAATCGCGAAGCTATAATGATAACCGTGGAAGATATCGATAACGACGCGGACGAGTACTCGGGCCCCAGTAAATCGCAGCTCAAGCGTGAGATGACGGCGTTGCAGGATCTCGGCGCCGAACTGGTGGCATTGTCAAAGGAACGTTTGGCGAAGATCGACATGCCGGAGCGGCTGCGCGATGCGCTGCGCGATGCCCAGCGTTTCACCAAGCATGAAGCCAAGCGTCGCCAGATGCAGTACATCGGCAAGATCATGCGCGATATCGATGCCGCACCGTTGCAGGCGGCGATGAATGAAATCAAGGGGAAATCCGAAGCGGCCAACATCCGTCAACACCGGCTGGAAAGGCTGCGTACGCGCTTGATGGAAGACGAAGCGGTGTTCAGCGAACTTGCGCGCGACTATCCGCACGCGGACATGCAACACCTGCGCCAGTTGCGCCGCAACGCACTGAAAGAAGCGCAGCAGGGCAAGTCGCCGCGGGCTTACCGCGAGTTGTTCCGGGAGCTGCGCGAGCTCGAAGGCAGCCCCGAAACCGGCGACGCCGACAACGAAAGCCCTTAGGCGAATTTCCGTTACGGAGTTGCCGCAGCGGTCGAGTCCGCAGCCAGGATGGTCAGCATGGCTTGCGCATGCTCAGCCGCATCCCTGCCGAGGCCCGTGAGATAGCCGCCGTCCACCTGTGTCAGCAAGCCCTTGGCGTGCAAACGGCGAACTGCTTCGATCACTGCGGGATCAGCGGTCTTGTGCACCTTGATGCCCTGCTGGCTGGTCTCCAGATCGAAACGTATCAGGGTGTTCAGTTCATGGACAAGATCAGGGGTATAGGGCATGGTCAAACCTCGCTCTCTGGAGTGTGCGGCAATATCGGACTGACGCCATTCTAGCTTCCGGACTCGCGAACATCGTCTTCGCCGACAAGGAAATCTCCCGGGCCGAAGGGAATCAAAGGCCGGGATCGGCGCCTTCGCCCTTCAATGTTGCCTCGACCATGTCCCGCGTCAGTTGCGGCGCCAGCAGTTCCATGAAATCGTATTCGTAGCCTCGCAGCCAGACGTCGCGGCGGAAACCCACGCGCGTCGTGTTGCCCTCGAACAAATGGGAAGCCGGCATGGCGACGAGCGCTTCATCGCGCGCAGGATCGAAGGCCATTTCTGCGATGATGCCGACCCCCAGCCCCAGCGCCACATACGTCTTGATC
>JBIJDI010000419.1:0-2579 GCA_044344235.1 Sulfuritalea sp.
GGTCGAAAATCAGTTCCTGGTAGTCCATTGGCAGAATGGTTCGAGAAATACGGCAGACGCTAAACATTTGCGCGAGCATGCAGAATGCCGCAATCGCCCGCCACTCGGGTTGACACAGATCAAAGGGGTACCCCTCACCGGGTAATGCAAGCAGCGTGCATGCAAACGTCAAGCAGAATGTGATCCCGATCACCGCTCCGGGACTCAAGGTCGCATGTTCGCAGTGCAACCTTCGTGAACTGTGCCTGCCCTTCGGCCTGTCCGAAAGCGACATGGGTCGTCTCGACAACCTTATCGGCGGCGGCCGCAAGCTGAAACGCGGCCAGCACCTGTATCGGGCCGGCGACGCCTTCGAATCCATCTTTGCCGTGAAGGCCGGGTTCTTCAAGACCGATGTGCTGACCGAAGACGGCCGCGATCAGGTAACCGGTTTCCAGATGGCCGGCGAGATTCTCGGTATGGACGGCATCAGCACAGAGGCCCACAGCTGCAATGCCGTGGCGCTGGAAGACAGCGAAGTCTGCCTGATCCCCTTCACCGAACTGGAAATGCTTTCCAGCGAGATTCGTTCGCTCCAGCATCACCTGCACAAGGTCATGAGCCGCGAAATCGTGCGCGACCACGGCGTCATGATGCTGCTTGGCACGATGCGGGCAGAAGAACGCCTGGCGGCCTTCCTGCTCAATCTTTCGCAGCGTTTCACCGCGCGCGGCTATTCTCCGGCCGAGTTTCACCTGCGCATGACGCGCGAGGAGATCGGCTCCTATCTCGGCCTCAAGCTGGAAACCGTGAGCCGCGCTTTTTCCCGTTTTCAGGACGAAGGCCTGATCTCCGTGCAGCAGAAGCACATCCGGATACTCGACATTCCACGGATGAAGGCCCTGCTGGCCCCACCCGACGGTCGTATCGGCTAGGCGCCCAGCGCTGCCAGAAAGCCAGCTGGCGTGCGCGTCAGGGCCACCGACACGACCCAGCCGAATACCGCCATTGCCGCCAGCCAGCAGACAATGCGCGTCCGCGGCGAACTCCCCGCCCGCAGCGCGAGGGAACCCAGAATGATGTAGGCAATCACGCCCAGCACCTTGGCCGTGACCCAGCCGGAAACAAACGGATATTGATCCGACATCACCGCCAGCGACAAGGCGGCGGCCAGCAGTATGGTGTCGTTGATGTGAGGCAGCACCTTGATCCAGCGCGCTTTCAACAGCGGCGAGTCACGCATCAGCAGCAGGCCGCGCAGGAAGAAGCCGGTCAGGCTCAAGGCAACGCTGAATAGATGCACGTACTTGATCAGGGCATACATGGTCACTAGCCCGGCTTCCCGTCCGCGCGCGGGCGCCAGAACGCCGGCGCAAAGCGGCCGGCCCACAGGGCGAAGGCCCCCAGCCACAACACTGACGACAACCACATCAGCGGGTGCGCACCGGGCAAGGCCGGCCATTCACTGACGACGCGCATGATCGCCGCCACCTGCATCATGCAAAACGCCCACCACATCGCATTGTCGGTCGCCACCGGCCGGCCGGAATGCCCCATCGTTACCCGCGACGCCATGCCCAGCAGCATCGAGGCAAAGAAGCCGAGCGTGAGCGCATGCAGTGGCGCCTGACCGAGAAAGCCCGGAAACACGTCGCGCACCATGCTCTGCAAGGCGAACAAGGCAAATGCCACGCCCAGCCAGGCGAAAGCCAGATGCAAGACCGCCAGCATCCGGTTCTGCATCGCTGCGCGACTCCACCAAAGCCACTTCAAACGCCATGCGACAAGCGCCGCAGGCACGTCGACCAGCCAAAGCCACTGCGCCTGCTCCAGAAACGTCAGCGTGCCGTGCGCCAGGCCAAGCCCAAGCAAGGTGCGCAATGCCCATGCGGGACGATGAACCACATAGCCGGGCACCGCCGAAGAAGTAAAAAAGGGCAACATGCGATGCGCCACGGTGAGAAATACCGGCAGCAAGAAACCCCAAACCGCCAGCGACGTCCCCAGCCGCGCCCATAGCGGCGATCCGCCGGCGGCGAAGACCCCAAAGGCGCCCAGCCCCGCAGCGCCGAGCCAGGCGGCCAATGCCACGAAGACGATATGCTCGCGATCCGTCGCCCGGTGACGGGCAATCCGCGTCAGGGTCAGGGCCACGGCAATCCAGCCACCCATGGCCAGTGCGATGCCGGCAACCAGCAGTCGCGGCAGCAACAGCGCCGCCCAGACCAGCAGCCAGCCGCTGGCCAGCAGGAAAAAGGCTGACAGAAAATCGCGTTGCGACAACTCGCCCGCCCCCTGCCAGCGCGGCCCGGCGGTCAGGATGAAACCGAAAATGAACAGGGGAAACACGCCGCAGGAAATCAGCAGCGCGTGCAGCGCAGCTGGCGGAAACAACGTCAGCAAAGGCCAGGCCGGAACGGCCCACAAGCCGGCGTAGCGCCCACCCACCTCGACCGACCAGAAGGCCATTGCCGCCAAGGCCTGAACGGTACCCGCGAGAAACATCACGCGGTGCGGTGCAGCGAAAAATATGGGCAGGGGCATCAGGACTGTCGCCGCGGGGGCGATGCATGGTAAGGTTCTACGATAAACATAGAGTA
>JBIJDI010000420.1:0-2573 GCA_044344235.1 Sulfuritalea sp.
GAGGAGTGCGGCTACATCCTCGATCTGGGCGTGGAAGCGCATTTCAACCACTGGGTCGATAGCCTGCGCAAGGTGCTGGATGAAGGCTGGGATGCCGTGTTTGTCGGTACCGGCGCGCCGCGCGGGCGTGATGCCGACATTCCCGGTCGGCAGGAGGCCGCGGCAAACATCCACATCGGAATCGACTGGCTCGCCAATGTAGCCTTCGGTCATACCACCAAGATCTCGAAGCGCGTGATTGTGCTGGGTGGTGGCAATACGGCCATGGACTGTTGCCGCTCTGCGCGCCGGATCGGCGGCGAGGACGTCAAGGTGGTGGTCCGCAGCGGGTTCGAGGAAATGAAGGCCTCGCCCTGGGAGAAGGAAGAGGCAATTCACGAGGGCATTCCGATTCTCAACATGCTGGTGCCGAAGGAGTTTGTTCACGACAACGGCAGGCTGAAGGGTGTTCTGTTCGAGAAGGTTCGCGCCGAGTACGACGCCAAGGGCAGGCGCAGCCTGCTTCCGACCGGTGAGCCGGATACCCTGATGGAATGCGACGAGGTTCTGGTCGCCATCGGCCAGGAGAACGCTTTCCCGTGGATCGAAACGGACATCGGGCTGGAGTTCGACAAGTGGGGGCTGCCGGTATTGAACGAAGCCACGTTGCAGTCAACGCTGCCCAAGGTGTTCTTCGGCGGCGATTCCGCGCTCGGTCCGAAGAACATCATCACGGCTGCGGCTCAGGGTCACGAGGCGGCCATTTCGATCGATCTGTTCTGCCGCGGAAAAAGCTTGCTGCAACGTCCGCCACCGATGATCAATCTCGCAAGCCAGAAGATGGGCATTCACGAGTGGAGCTACGACAACCAGGTATCCGAGGAAGAACGCAAGAAGGTGCCGGTCAAGGCACTGGAAAAAACCCTCAAGGACATCAAGCTCGAACTGGAACTCGGTTTCGATCCATTCATGGCTTGTGCCGAGGCCGAGCGCTGCCTCAACTGCGACATCGAGACCGTATTCACCGTCAAGACCTGCATCGAATGCGACGCCTGTGTGGATATCTGCCCCACCGAATGCATCACTTTCACCGGTAACGGCGAAGAAGACGATTTGCGCGGCCGGCTCAAGGCACCGGCGAAGAACAAGGATCAGGCGCTGTATGTCTCCGATATTCTCAAGACGGGACGGGTCATGGTCAAAGATGAAAACATTTGTCTGCATTGCGGCATGTGTGCCGAACGGTGCCCGACCGGCGCCTGGGACATGCAGAAGTTTTTCCTGCAATGCGCCGAAGCCGGCACGGAGGTAAGAAAGACATGAGTGAGACCAAGCCAATACAAAGCTGCAACGATTTTGTAATCAAGTTTGCCAACGTCAACGGCTCCGGTTCCGCGTCCGCCAACGAATTGTTTGCGCGCTCCATCATGCGCATGGGCGTCCCGGTGGCCCCGCGCAATATATTTCCGTCCAACATTCAGGGCATGCCGACCTGGTATGAGATGCGCGTTTCGGAAGCTGGCTGGCTCGGTCGTCGCGGCGGCTGCGAGTTGATGGTAGCGATGAATCCTCAGACCTGGGATCGCGACATCGCCGAGATAGAGGCGGGCGGATACCTGGTGTACGACTCGACCAAGGCGTTGCCGCGTTCGAGATTTCGCGAAGACATCACGGTGCTGGGCATTCCCCTCACCGAAATCTGCAACCGCGAATATACCGATCCACGGCAGCGGCAGCTGTTCAAGAACATCATGTACGTCGGGGCCCTTACGGCACTGCTCGACATGGAGTTCGTTTCCGTCGAGAAGCTGGTCGCGGATCAGTATCGCGGCAAAGACAAGCTGATCGATGCCAACGTCAATGCCCTTAGGCTCGGGTACGACTACGCCAAGGAGAATCTGTCCTGCCCGATCGGTCTGCGCATCGAGCGTTCCGACGGCGTCGGCGACCAGATTTTCATGAATGGCAACGATGCCTGCGGACTGGGCGCCGTCTATGGTGGCGCCACGGTGGCCGGCTGGTATCCAATCACGCCGTCAACCTCGGTGATCGAGGCCTTTGGCAGCTATTGTCGCAAGTACCGCACCGACCCTGACAACGGCATGGCGCGCTACGCGATAGTGCAGTGCGAGGATGAACTGGCCTCGATCGGCGTGGTGATCGGTGCGGCGTGGAATGGATCACGCGCTTTTACTGCGACTTCCGGTCCGGGCATTTCCCTGATGCAGGAGTTCTTCGGCCTGGCCTATTTTGCCGAAGTGCCGATCGTGGTGTTCAATGTCCAGCGCGGCGGCCCATCCACCGGCATGCCGACGCGTACCCAGCAATCCGATCTGATTGCCTGTGCCTACGCGTCGCATGGCGATACCAAACATGTGTTGCTGTTCCCCGAGGATCCCTACGAGTGCTTCACGCTCGGCGCCGATGCGTTTGATCTGGCCGACCGCTTGCAGACCCCGGTGTTTGTCCTGCTCGATCTCGATATCGGCATGAACGATCGCCTTTGCAAGCCCTTCGATTGGGACGACCAGCGCCGCTATGATCGCGGCAAGGTGATGACCGCCGAAGATCTGGATGCCGGCAAAAATTTTGGC
>JBIJDI010000421.1:0-2556 GCA_044344235.1 Sulfuritalea sp.
GCCTTGGTCTGCCAGCGCACGCCGTAGAAGAGGAATCCGGCGAGCAGCAGATGCACTGCGATCGCCAATGCGATGGAAATGCGTTTGCCGGGTTTGTTGCCGCGCGGCAGTATCGGTGAATCCGTGCTCACTTGCCCGGGGCCACCGGCAGCACCAGGAGGCCGATCTTCGCCACCTGTTGGCGCTGCAATTCGTCCATCACGCCCAGCACCACTTCATATTTCACATTGCGGTCGCCGGCAATCAGCACCGCCTGTTGCGGATTGGCCGCCTGCGCTTCCTTCAGCCTGCTGGCGAGGTCGGCGCGTGTCACGGCCTGCTCTGCGCTGCCTTTGGCGCGGTCACGCAGCGCCAGCGAGGCATCGGACTTGATGATGACTTCGAGCGGCGCCACCGGTGGCAGGCTGCTTTTCCCCACGCTCGGCAGATCGATGCTGCCGGGCTGGATCATCGGCGCGGTGACCATGAAAATGACGAGCAGGACAAGCATCACGTCGATGTAGGGCACGACGTTGATTTCGTTCATCAGTCGCCGCTTTCTCATGAATGAAACTCCACGAGAAAGCGGCGACTGATGATCCGTTGCTGTGCAATCCCCCCGACCCCCTTTCCGTGAAAGGGGGTGACTATATTTGCGCCGCGATTCGTGGCGAACTCAATTAGGTAAGTCCTCATCTGGTCTGCCGCTGCAGAATGTTGGAGAACTCCTCCATAAAGCTCTCGAAGCGCACCGCGACACGATCCACGTCGTGGGCGAAGCGGTTGTAGGCAATCACCGCCGGGATCGCGGCGAAGAGGCCGATGGCGGTGGCGACCAGCGCCTCGGCAATGCCGGGTGCGACGGCGGACAGCGTCGCCGTGGCCATGTTGGCCAGTCCGCGGAAGGCATGCATGATCCCCCACACCGTGCCGAACAGGCCGACATAGGGCGAGACGGAACCAACGGACGCGAGAAAGGCCAGATGCGCCTCGAGGTCGTCGATCTCGCGCTGATAGGTGGCGCGCATTGCGCGCCGCGCGCCGTCGACAACGGCCGTGGGATCAATACTGGTCTGTCCGCGCAACTTGGTGAATTCCCGGTAGCCGGCTTCGAAGATGCGCTCCAGTGCGCCGGTCTGGTGCCGGTTGTTGACGGCACTCTGGTACAGGGCGTTGAGATCGCCGCCGCTCCAGAAATCGCGCTCGAACTTGTCCGTCTTGGTCCGCGCGTCGCGGATCGCAAACGCCTTGCGAAAGATCCAGTACCACGAAGTCAGCGAAACCAGCGTCAGCAGCAGCATCACCAGCTTGACCACCAGGCTGGCGTGGATGATGAGTTCGATGATGGAAAGGTCTTGGGTCACGTTCATTGTGGAAGTCCCGGCAGGGCTGACAGTTGTTCGTGAAGGGCGCGCGGCATGGGGATTGGTTTCCCGCGCACCGGATCGATGCAGGCGACGCGTATTTTCGCATCAAGCAGCAGTTCCTTGTCGCGCAGGATACGCTGGGCAAAGGTCACCTGCGCGCGGCCCAGAGACGCGATGGCAGTTTCGACCGTAAGCAGGTCATCGAGTTTTGCCGGCTTGAGGAATTCGGCACTGACCGAGCGTACTGCGAAGGCGATACCGTCTTTCATCAGGACGTGCTGGTCGTGCCCGAGCGTACGCAGGAACTCGGTGCGGCCGCGCTCGATGTAGCGCAGATAGTTGGCGTAATAGACGATGCCGGCGGCGTCGGTGTCTTCGTAATAGATACGAACCGAGACTGTCTGGCCAACGTTCCTGAGACTGGTACTGTGCGCCATCCGCTAATTTTACATTGCGATTCGTGCATACTATCTGCGATGATCAAATGCGTTAATAGCAGAAGCGAAACATGGCGACACACAGCTGGCCCGGGTACTTCAGTGCGCAGTTTGATAGCAGAGAGTTCTCTGCGCCAAAACATCGCTACGCGATATTTTCATCGCAACGAACTGGCAGCAACTATTTATGTGCGCGCTTGAATAATGTAAAGAATAGCCTGGGTATTCCCATGGAGTACCTGCACCCTGATGCCATTCATTTCTTGGGTGCGCGCCTATTTCCGGACTCGGTGGGGCCGATCAAGCTGGAACGCTACCTGGATGCAGTGGCACGGGTCAGAACCACTCGCGACGGATGGTTCGGGGCAAAGATTCAGCCAAACCAATTGCTCCCGCTCTTTGATGGAGATTTCAACAGCGCGGCAAGATTCTTGGGAAGTTTTGATCGGCTGATATTCATCACAAGGCGAGACAAGCTGCGCCAAGCCATATCGGGGGCGATCGCGTATGCAACGGGGACGTGGTTCAATTTTGGTGACGAGCCAAACTTTGAGGCTATTGATTTTGCCAGGCTCTTTCCAAATATCGACCGTCTTCACTCGCAATATGTGGATGAGGAAAGGTTGATTGGCGAAATTAGCAGCCAGCTAGTGTAGTGCTTCGTTTTTCTTTGAACCAAGCTTGCGGTTGGCGCGGATGACTTTTTGGAGAATGTCATTGGCCTTGGCGGTCCAAACAAAGGGTTTCGGATTCTGATTATGCATGGCGATGTA
>JBIJDI010000075.1:0-9438 GCA_044344235.1 Sulfuritalea sp.
TGAAAAGCCGCCTGTGCGGCATCGATGGCGCGGCGGGTTTCGGCGGCGCCGAAACTCGGCACGGAGCCAACTAGTTCGCCGTTGGCCGGGTTGCGGACTTCAATGGTGGCGCCGGTAGCGGCCAACCACTCGCCATTGATCAGACAGCTATTGCGCAGGAGTTCGGGGTTCTTCATGGCGTGCTTTCAAATTCAAAGTAAAAGTGTAGCCGCATTGTCCTGAAAGGAACTGGCCAGCGTTACCGCCGCTTTGCGCAGCAGCGAGGTGTCGCCGCCGACGGCGATGAAGCTTGCGCCGTAACCCCGGTAGTGCTGGGCCATCCGCGGCTCGGTCACAAACACGCCGGCCGCCTTGCTGGTGGCGGCAATCCGGGTCAGCGCATCCTCGATCGCCACCTTGACCTCCTGATGCCCCGGCTGCCCTATGTAGCCCATCGATGCTGCGAGATCGGCCGGACCGATGAAGATGCCATCGACACCTTCCACCATCAGGATCGCGTCAAGATTCGCGAGGCCCTGCTTCGATTCGATCTGCACGATCAGACAAACCTCTTCATTGGCATGTGCTGCGTAATCCTCGACACCGCTCCAGCGCGCCGCGCGTGCCAGCGAGGTGCCGACACCGCGCATGCCTTGCGGCGGATAGTGAATGGCGCGCACCAGCGCCGCCGCTTCCGAGACGCTTTCGACCATGGGTACCAGCAGCGTCTGGGCCCCGATGTCGAGATACTGCTTGATCAGGGCCGCGTCGTGATTCACCGGCCGCACTACCAGATTCACCGGATAGGGCGCCGCCGCCTGCAATTGCGCGAGGACGCTGGCCGGGTTGTTGGGCGCGTGCTCACCATCGATCAGCAGCCAGTCGAAACCCGCCGTGGCGAGGATCTCCATGCTGTAGGCGTTGGCGAGACCGACAAACAGCCCGACCTGCAAGCGTCTCTCCCTGAGCATTTGTTTGAAAACGTTCCGCGGCATATCCATCACGGGCTACTCCAGAACAAGACCACGATCCCAGTAAGGCTCGGGGCCCAGCCGAGCGGCAAGAAAATCGACAAAGGCTCGCACTCTCTGGGGGACAAAACGAGTACCGGGAAACACCGCAAACATGTCCAGCACCGGTGTCGGGAAGGCTTTCAGGATTGGCACCAGCTTGCCCTCGCGGATGGCATCGGCGGCAATGAACGTCGGTTCATGGACAATCCCCATTCCCTGCAGCGCAGCTTCCTGCAGGGCATTGCCATTATTAGCGGTGATCGGCCCGCTGATCTCCACCGAATGCGCCACGCCATCGATGATGAAGGGCCAGGTGGAACGCGAGGTCAGCGAATAGGCGAGACAGGCCCGCTGCGTCAGTTCATCCGGGTGTTTAGGCTCGCCATGCAATTTCAGGTAAGCCGGCGATGCCACGACCACCGAGCGGCAAGTGGTGAGGCGCCGCGCCACAGTGGTTTCAGGCAAACTATCGGTAATCCGCAACGCGAAATCCATGCCTTCTTCAATCAGGTTGACCCGCCGGTCATTGAAGTCGAGATCGATGCGGATGTCCGGGTGAGCCTGCGAGAATTCGAGTATCAGGGGGGTCAGATGCAACAGGCCAAAGGTCATCGGCACGCTGGCGCGAATTGTGCCGCGCAGCGTTTGCCGCTCGCCGTCGAGATTGCCTTCGACCTCGTCGATGCGGTCGAGGATGTCGCGACATTGCTCGATATACGCCGTTCCGGCAGAGGTGAGCGACAGCCGGCGGGTGCTGCGGGCAATCAGTTTGACGCCCAGATGCGCCTCCAGCGCGGCAATCTGACGCGTCACCGCCGAGCGCGCCACATTCATCTGGTCCGCCACGGCGGTAAAGCTCCCCGCCTCGGCCACTCGTACAAAGGTCTGCATTGCCGCCAAACGATCCATCGATGCCCCGCTCCTTCAAAATTTTGCATCTTCGTCCATTGTATGGGGAACGCTGTCATACAATTCCACTCAAATCCACTTTCTCCGGAGACTTTCATGAAGCGAATCATCGCCTGGCTGCTTGCCACACTCATTTCCTCGTTTGCCCTGTCGAGCATCGGCCTTGCCGCTGACCCGCAGACCGGCCGTGACTTCAAGCCGATCAGTCCGCCGCTGGTGACCCCCAAGGGCAAGATCGAGGTCATCGAATTCTTTTCCTACGGCTGCAACCATTGCAACGACTTCCACCCCCTGATCACGCAATGGGCGGCCAAGCTGCCGAAGGATGTCACGTTCCGCCGCATCCCGGTCAGCTTCAATCGTCCCGAATGGGCGCGCCTTTCCCGAATCTACTTCGCACTGGAAGCGACCGGCGATCTGGCCAAGCTCGACGCCGCGGTATTCATCGCTATCCACGAGCAGCGCATCAATTTCAAGACTGATGAAGCAGTAGTCGCCTGGGCCGCGAGCAAGGGCATCGACGGTAAGAAGTTCGGTGACGCGCTGGCTTCCTTCTCCATGCAGAGCAAGGTGCAGCGCGCCGACCAGGAAGCTGCTGCCGCGCGTATTTCTGGCGTCCCGGCGCTGGCGGTGGATGGCAAGTTCCTGATCAACAACGAGGCGGCGAGCAACTATGAAGAGTTGCTGAAGCTCACCGACGCCATGATCGCCAAGGCGCGCAAGGAAAAGTCAGGCAACTAAACGGTGGATTTTCTGCGCCTGCTATTCACGCCGCGCGGCCTGTTTGCGGCCACGGGTTTGGCTGCCGTGGGCTTGGTCGCGGGTGGCCTGATTCTGGCCCACACCATGAACCTCGCCGCCTGCCCGCTGTGCATTCTGCAGCGCATGCTCTACCTGCTGCTGGCGCTCGAAGCGATTGCGGCGTGGAAGCT
Organism: Sulfuritalea sp.; assembly: GCA_044344235.1. Lineage (GTDB taxonomy): Bacteria > Pseudomonadota > Gammaproteobacteria > Burkholderiales > Rhodocyclaceae > Sulfuritalea. Next base: position 2,834 of record JBIJDI010000075.1, read on the forward strand.
TGCCGGATCGGTGCTCGCACGACGCGCAGCGGCGCTGGCCATGCTCGTCACGACGCTCACCGGCGTATGGATTGCGGCCTATCAGACCTGGCTGCAGCGATGGGCCAAGGGCGTCAATTGCACGGCCGACCAACCGTGGTGGGAGGCTTTCGTCAATTGGGCCGGCAGCCAGTGGCCACTGATGTTCGAAGCCTCGGGCCTTTGCTCCGAGGCCGGTTGGAAGTTTCTCGGCCTGTCGATTGCCGAATGGTCGCTGGTCGCCTTCACATCGATGACGATTGCCATGCTGATTGCGCTGCTGCGCAAGCCCTGATTCGCCGTCCCGCCACCGCCGACTTTCTTTACAGCTTCTGGCCGATCATTCGCTTGTAGAGCGCCAGCGATTCGCCGACGATGCCGCGGCGGAAGGCCAGCACGCAGATCACGAAAATCGCGCCCATGATCACGGTGACCAGCGAACCCACCTTGTCGGCAAGTTCGTTTTGCAGTGTGACAATCACCGTCGCCCCGACTACCGGGCCGAACACCGTGCCCATGCCGCCCAGCAGGGTCATCAGCACGACTTCGCCCGAGGTATGCCAGTGGGCATCGGTCAGCGTCGCAAACTTGAACACCAGCGTCTTGGTCGCACCGGCCAGCCCGGCCAGCCCGGCAGAGAGCACAAAAGCCAGCAGTTTGTACTTGGCGACGTCGTAACCGAGCGAGATTGCGCGTGGCTCATTCTCGCGGATGGCCTTGAGGATTTGTCCGAAGGGTGAGTGAATGGTGCGTTGAATCAGCCAGAAGGAGCCGGCGAAAATCGCCAGCACCAGGTAGTAGAGGTTGACGTCGTTGGCCAGATCGAGACCAAACAGCGTGCCGCGCGGTATCCCCTGCAAGCCGTCCTCGCCCCCGGTAAAGGGCGCCTGCAGAAACAGGAAGAACACCATTTGCGCCAGCGCCAGCGTCACCATGGCGAAGTAGATGCCTTGACGGCGAATGGCGAGACTGCCGATCACCCAGCCGAGCGCCGCCGCCGCAAGAGTGCCGACTGCCAGACCCACCAGCGTTGGCAGTTCCCATACCTTCAGGGCATGCCCGGTGACATAGGCCGCCGTGCCCAGAAATACGGCGTGACCAAACGACAGCAGCCCGGTATAGCCCAGCAGCAGGTTGAAGGCGCAGGCGAACAGGGCAAAGCACAGCACCTTCATCACCAGTATCGGGTAGATAAAGCCCGGCGCAACCAACAACAGGGCGAGGCCGACGAGGTAGGCGATGGTGACGCGCCGGCTCATTTCTCTCTCCCGAACAAACCGGCCGGACGGATCATAAGCACCACCGCCATGATCATGAACACCACGGTGGCGCTGGCCTCGGGCCAGAACACTTTGGTCATGCCTTCGATGATGCCGAGGCTCAGGCCGGTCACCACCGAGCCGAGGATCGAGCCCATGCCGCCAATCACCACCACGGCAAACACCACGATGATCAGGTTGGACCCCATCAACGGGCTAATCTGAGTCGCCGGCGCGGCCAGCACCCCGGCAAAGCCCGCCAGCCCGACACCGAAGCCATAGGTCAGCATCACCATCAGCGGCACATTGATGCCGAAGGCCTGCGTCAGCTGCGGGTTTTCGGTGGCTGCCCGCAGGTAGGCGCCAAGCCGTGTCTTCTCGATCACGTACCAGGTGACCAGACACACCGACAATGAGGCGATTACGACCCAGGCGCGGTATTTCGGCAGAAACATGAAGCCGAGGTTGAAGGCGCCCGCGAACTCTTCTGGAATCGAGTAAGGCTGGCCTGCAACGCCGTACAGGTCGCGGAACAGGCCTTCGATCATCAGCGCCAGGCCGAAGGTCAGCAACAGGCCATAGAGATGATCGAGCTTGTAGAGCCACTGGAGCATCAGTCGCTCGATGGCAATGCCAATGAGGCCGACGCAGATGGGCGCCAGCACCAGCATCCACCAGTAGCCGATGCCCAGATACTCCATCCCGACCCACGTCAGCATGGCACCCGTCATGTACAGGGCGCCATGGGAAAAGTTGATGATGTTCAGCATGCCGAAAATCACGGCAAGACCCAGACTCAGAACGGCGTAGAAGGAACCATTGACCAGACCCAGCATGAGCTGGCCAAACAGGGCCTGGATCGGAACGCCGAAAATCTCCGTCATGCGAACATCACTCCCGCGCTACTGCCTGCTGTTGCCTACTTCTTTGCCACAGCGGGACAACGCGACAGCGCCATCGGCTGGAAGGCCTGGTCGCCCTTGATCACCTCTTTCACGTGGTAGTAATCCCACGGCTCCTTCGATTCCGAAGGCTTCTTGACTTCGACCAGATACATGTCATGCACCATGCGGCCATCCTCGCGAATCTTGCCGCCCTTGGCGAAAGCATCGTTGATCGGGGTTTCCCGCATCTTCTTCATCACCGTCGCCGTATCGTCGGTACCGGTGGCCTGTACCGCCTTCAGGTAATGCAGGACCGCGGAATAGGTACCGGCCGGCAGCATGTTGGGCATCTTCTTGTGCCGGCTGAAGAAGCGGCGGCTGAAGTCGCGCGTCTCGTTGTTGAGGTTCCAGTAGAAACCCTCGGTGAACATCATGCCCTGCGTGGTCGGCAAGCCCAGAGCGTGAATGTCGACCACCGTGGTGAGCAGGCCGACCAGAGTCTGGCTCTTGGTGATGCCGAACTCGTTGGCGGCCTTGATCGAGTTGATGGTGTCGCCGCCGGCGTTGGCGAGGCCGATCACCTTGGCCTTGGAGGCCTGTGCCTGCAGCAGGAAGGATGAGAAGTCCGAGGCGTTCAGGGGATGGCGAACCGCGCCGAGCACCTTGCCGCCATTGGCCTTCACCGCATCCATCGAGTCCTTTTCCAGCGAATGGCCGAAGGCATAGTCGGCCGTCAGGAAGAACCAGGTGTCCTTGCCGGACTTGGTCACGGCCTTGCCAGGACCGTTGGCCAGAGCGTAGGTGTCATAGACGTAATGCACCACGTTGTTCGGCGCGCAATCCTCGTTGGTCAGGCGCGTCGATGCAGCGCCGGTATTCATCATGATCTTGTTTTTTTCCGCCGTGACCTTGGCCACCGCGAGTGCGACGCCGGAATTCAGCACGTCGGTCACCATGTCCACGCCTTGCGTGTCGTACCACTCGCGAACCTTGTTGGACCCGACGTCGGCCTTGTTCTGGTGGTCGGCGGAGACCAGGTCAATCTTGAACTTCGGCTTGAACTGCGCCTTGAAATCCTCGATCGCCATTTCGGCCGCCACTACCGAACCCTTGCCGCCGAGGTCGGAATAGACGCCGGACATGTCGGTCAGCACGGCGATCTTGACCACGTCGCCGGAAATCTTGCCCGCTTGGGCCAGTGCGGAACCGGCCGCCGGCAGCAGCAGCGCGGAAAGGGTCAGGGCCAGCAGTTTGCGTTTCATCATGGTGTCTCCTCCTTGGTAATTATTGACAGTGTTCGTAGCCTTAGAACGCGTGCGTTCTCAGACCCCGAGGTACTCCTGCAGCAGGTGCTGCTTTTCATTGATTTCATTTTGCGCGATCTCCGCCATCACCTGTCCGTGCTCGACGATGAACATGCGGTCGGCCAGCGGTGCGGCGAAGCGGAAGTTCTGCTCCACCAGAATTATGGTGTACTCGCGCTGCTTGAGCATTCTGATGACCTCGCCCAGCTTTTGCACGATCACCGGGGCCAGCCCCTCCGAGATCTCATCGAGTAGCAGCAGCTTGGCCCCAGTGCGCAGGATACGCGCCATGGCCAGCATCTGCTGCTCGCCGCCGGAAAGTTTTGTACCCTGACTGTGGCGGCGTTCCTTGAGGTTGGGAAACATGTCATAGAGTTCATCGAGACTCAAGCCGCCGCTGCCTACCTGCGGCGGCAGAAGCAGGTTTTCCTCGCAACTGAGGCTGGCATAAATCCCGCGTTCTTCAGGGCAGTAGCCGACACCCAGTTGGGCAATCCGGTGCGAGGGCATATTGATGACTTCACGGCCGTTGAGCATGATCGAACCGGTACGCCGGCCGGTCAGGCCGAGGATGGCACGCAGCGTTGTGGTGCGCCCGGCGCCGTTGCGACCCAGGAGCGAAATGCATTCGCCGCGCCTCACGGTGAAATCCATGCCGTGCAGCACATGCGATTCGCCGTAGAAGGCATGGAGATCGGAAACCCGCAGGAATTCGGTCGCGCTCATCTCAATGTCCCGCCGGCGAGGCCAGTTCGTCGACCTCGGTGCCCATGTAGGCTTCGATCACCAGCGGGTTGGCGGCGACCTCGGCATAGGGACCTTCGGCCAGCACCGAGCCGCGAGCCAGCACGGTCAGGGTGTCCGAGATCCCGGCGACCACCTTCATGTTGTGCTCGACCATCAGGATGGTGCGGTTGGCAGAAACCTTCTTGATCAGTGCCATGACCCGGTGCACGTCCTCGTGGCCCATGCCCTGAGTCGGCTCGTCGAGCAGCATGAGTTCCGGGTCGAGCGCGAGCGTAGTGGCGATCTCCAGCGCGCGCTTGCGTCCGTAAGGCATTTCCACCGTTACCATCTCCGCATAGTCCTGCAGGTCGACGGAGGCGAGCAGTTCCATGGCGCGGCCGTTCAACTGGTCGAGGCTGCGTTCCGATTTCCAGAAATGAAAGCTGGTGCCGAGCTTGCGCTGCAGCGCAATGCGCACGTTTTCGCGCACCGTCAGATGGGGAAATACTGCGGAAATCTGGAACGAGCGGACGATGCCGCGACGGGCAATCTTCTCGGGGGCTTCGCCAGTGATGTCGATGCCGTTGAAGCGGATCTGACCCCGTGTCGGTTCGAGAAACTTGGTCAGCAGATTGAAGCAGGTTGTCTTGCCGGCGCCGTTGGGGCCGATCAGCGCGTGGATGTGTCCGCGCCTGACCTTGAGGTCCACCCCGTTAACCGCGACGAAGCCGCGAAACTCCTTGACGAGCCCGGTAGTCTCAAGAATGTATTCTTCTGCCATCAAGCTCTTTATGGATTGTCGGAACGCCGACAATCAGCGCACCGTTTCTGTTGCGAATGATTATGCGGTGGGCTCCCGGTTTGCGCAAGTGATTGAGATGCGAAATATTCTGGAAACCGCGATTCAATCCACAATCGCCTGACGTGCCTGTTGCGCTACACTTGAATGTCGGAATCCACCCTAGGGAGAATCGCCATGATCCGACGTGCCGCCGTTGCTCTGTTAAGCGCCGCCACCCTCACCTTCGCTGCCGCCCCTTTGCACGCCGAAGGCCCCGGCGGCGACATGAAAGCCAAACAGCAGGAGCGGGAAGCCAAACACGAGGCTTTCAAGAAGGAAATGCGCACCGCGGAGGACAAGCAGCGGCAGGAACAACGCGACCTTGAAGACCGCCATCACAAGGAGCGCAAGGCGCTGCACGAAAAACATGCGCAGGAGCGCGACGCGCTGAAACAGAAGATGTCGCCCAAGTAGGCCCCGGCGTACGTGCTCGATGTCATCCCGCCTGCCACTCATCCTCTGCGCGGCGCTTGCGCTGACAGCTCAGCGAGCAGCGGTCGCGCAGCCTGCTGTCCCGGGGTCGATTGCGTTTTGCCTGTATGAGATTCCTATCGATGAAGCCGGCAAGCGGCGCTGGATCAATCTGGGCATCGTGCAATATGTCGAAACGACACGCACCGAAGTGAAGATCGCATACGGCGCCGGGGGCTTGGGCAGTGGCCATGAGGCCAAAATACCCGTCGCCAGCGTGGAAGAGTCCGCCGCCGTGCTCGAGAAAATGCGCCGGGTGGCTGCTGCCTGCCGCTGACCGCGCGGGACGTTCAGCCGGTCCGGGCCGCCTCGCGGCCGCGTTTTTCGTCGAGACCGATCAGCAGGATCAGGCCTGCGACAAAATAGAGCCCGGTGATCCCCAGCGCCAATCGATGGTCGCCACCGGAAAGCCAGGTGACAAGGCCATAGGTCATGGGGCCGGCGACAGCCGCCAGTTTCACCGCGAGACCCCAAAGGCCAAAGAATTCCGCACGTCGTTGCGCCGGCGCGAACACGGCCACCAACGCGCGTGCGGACGCCTGACTGGACCCCAGACACAGCCCTGCGACATTCGCCGCCACCCAGAACTGCTCACGGCTGTCGGAACCCAGGGCGATGCCCGTCATCAGCAGCCAGCCCACCAGCGTCAGGGCGATGGTGCGCACATGGCCCAGCCGATCCTGCAGATAGCCGAAGGCGAAGGCGCCGACGGCGGCGGTGCCATTCACCACGAAGAACAGCTTGATGTTGTCCTCGGCCGTGAAGCCGATCGCTTCCTGCGCATAGATCGCCGCCAAAGCGATGGCGGCGAAGACCCCGGATTGATAGAACAACAGGCAGACCATGAAACGCGCCATGTCCGGAAAGCGGCGCGCCTCGCTCGCCATGGTCAGCAGGCGATGCGCCAGTGCGGCGAGTTCAGCACCGGCTTCGGCAACCGGCTTGGCCTGCACCCGCTCGCGCAGCAGCAGAAAAGTCGGCGCTGACGCCACGGCGAAAAATGCGGCGGTTATCAGCATGGCGGCGGGGACGAAGCTCTCGGCCCCCTCGCCGCGGCCCTTGGCGGCAACGATCCATGCCAGGCACAGACCGAGACAGGTCA
>JBIJDI010000076.1:0-9396 GCA_044344235.1 Sulfuritalea sp.
GCCTGCACCGCCTTCAGGTGCAGGACCCGTTGCGCGAGGCGTCCGGGTTCAGCAGCCTGCTGCCCTATTTTCGCTTGCTCGAATCCGCCTTGAGCACGCGCAGCGGCCAGCCCGTTGCGCTGCTCGCCAGCCGCGCCGAGAATGGCGAGCTCTGGTACTGGGCCGACCTACCGACAGCCGGCGCCAAAGTGCGCATCGGCTTCCCCGCCAGCCGGGTTGCGGTGCAGCCCTCGCTGGCCCTGTTGCTGATCCTCTCGGTCGGCGCCCTGGTTACCCTGGTCACCTCGGCCTGGCTCGCGCACCGGCTGATCGCGCCCCTGTCGCGCCTGTCGGCAGCAACCCAGCGCATCGGTCAGGGCCGACGCATCGAACCGCTGCCTGAAACCGGCCCGGCCGAGCTCGCCACCCTGGCGCGCGAGTTCAATCGCATGGGGGAACAGGTCGAGGAGCTGCTGAGCAATCGCACCACCCTGCTGGCGGGCATCTCGCACGACCTGCGGACACCGCTGTCGCGCATCCAGTTGGCGCTGGGCATGCTCTCGGACAAGCCCGACAAGGGCCTTCTCGAGCGCGTGCTGCGCGACGTCGAAGGCATGAACGACCTGATCGGCCGCTGCCTCGAAGTCGGCCGGGACTTCGCCGAGAAAGAATCGGTGGAACTCGATCTGTGCGACCTGCTCGCCGGCGTCGCCATGGAATTTGCGCATACGGGCGCCGAGATTCGTGGCCACAAGGGCCCCGATTGCCGACTGCGCGTGCGCCCGCTGGCGCTCAAGCGCATCCTCTCCAACCTGGTCGACAACGCCCAGCGCTATGGCGCCGGACAGGCAATCGATATCGACTACCGGATTTCCGGCCACCATGTCGAAATCTGCGTCCTCGATCGTGGGCCGGGCATTGCCGACGCGGAGCGTGAAAAGGTATTCCAGCCCTTCTATCGGCTGGAGCCCTCGCGCAGCAGCCGCACCGGCGGCAGCGGCCTGGGCCTCGCGATCGTGCGTCAGTTGGCTAATGCCAATGGCTGGACGGTCGAACTCGCGGCACGGCCGGGTGGCGGCACCATCGCCTGCGTGCGGGTGCCGCTGGAAGAGACTTATGGCTTGCTCACACGCCGCACGGGCAACCCTACGAATCAGCTCGGGTGAACTGCCTCGCCGCCTCAAGCCCCTTAGGGAAACCCTGTAAAATCGACGTTCTTGCGAATTGACGGGCGCTTTTACAAGGATTCCCGATGAACCAAAAACCCACGTTCCAGGAAGTCATCCTGCGCCTGCAGGACTTCTGGAACAAACAGGGCTGTGTGCTGCTCCAGCCTTACGACATCGAAGTCGGCGCCGGCACCTTCCACACGGCCACTTTTCTGCGCTCGATCGGCCCCGAGCCGTGGAAAGCCGCCTATGTCCAACCCTCGCGCCGACCCAAGGATGGCCGCTACGGCGAGAACCCGAATCGCCTGCAGCACTACTACCAGTACCAGGTGGTGCTCAAGCCCAGCCCGTCGAACATCCAGGAGCTCTACCTCGACAGCCTGCGCGCGCTTGGCATCAACACCTCCGAACATGACATCCGCTTTGTCGAGGACGACTGGGAATCGCCGACGCTGGGCGCCTGGGGGCTGGGCTGGGAAGTCTGGCTCAACGGCATGGAAGTCACCCAGTTCACCTATTTCCAGGAAGTCGGCTCCATCCCCTGCCGCCCGGTGCTGGGCGAGATCACCTACGGCATCGAGCGCCTCGCCATGTATTTGCAGAACGTGGAAAACGTCTTCGATCTGGTGTGGGCGCCGGGCGTCACGTATGGCGACGTGTATCACCAGAACGAGGTCGAGCAGTCGACCTACAACTTCGAACACTCAGATGTGGAGTGGCTGTTTGCCCAGTTCTCGAAATTCGAATCCGAGGCCAAACGGCTGATCGGCCTCAGCCTGCCGCTGCCGGGCTTCGAAATGGTGATGAAGGCTTCGCACACTTTCAACCTGCTCGATGCGCGCGGCGCCATTTCCGTCACCGAACGCGCCGCCTACATCGGCCGTGTGCGCGCGCTGGCGCGGGAGATCGCCCAGGCCTATTTCGATTCGCGTGAGCGCTTGGGCTTCCCCATGTTGAAGGGAGCCGCGGCATGAAAACCACATTGCTGATCGAACTCCTCACCGAGGAATTGCCACCGAAGTCGCTGGCCAAGCTGGGCCTGTCCTTCCGCGAACAGATACAAAAAGCGCTCGCCGAAGCCGGCTTCATCGAAGCCGGCAACGAAGGCCGCTGGTTTGCCACGCCGCGCCGCCTGGCACTGCAATTTGATGAGTGCCTCGAGAGCCAGCCGGACCGCGTGATCGAAAAGAAAGGCCCGGCGGTAGCTTCAGGAGTCGGCGCTGACGGTACGCCGACCAAGGCGCTCGAAGGCTTCATGCGTTCCGCCGGAGTCGAATTTTCGCAACTGGAAAAACTCAGCGACCCAGGTGGTAAAAGCGGGGCCGAATACTTCGTCGCCCGCCAGAAGAAGACCGGCGGGCGCCTCGACGAAAGTCTTGCCGGCATGGTGGAAGCAGCTCTCAAGAAGTTGCCGATCGCCAAACTCATGCGCTGGGGCGCCGGTGAAGAACAATTCGTGCGGCCGGTGCATGGCCTGATGCTGATGCACGGCGCTCGCATCATCGCCGGAAAAGTACTGGGCCTCGACAGCCGCAATGTCACGCGCGGGCACCGCTTCATGAGCGTCGGCGTGATCGACATCCCGCGCGCCGAAAACTACGAAGCGATCCTGGAGAAGGATGGCCGTGTCATTGCCTCCTTCGACAAGCGCCGCGCCATGATCGTCGAACAACTCGATAGCGCTGCCGGAAAACTTACCTGGCTGCGGGACGACGCGCTGCTCGATGAAGTCACGGCGCTGGTCGAATTCCCGGCGGTGTATGAGGCGAACTTCGAGCCGGAGTTTCTTGCCGTACCGCAGGAATGCCTGATCCTGACCATGAAGGCGAACCAGAAGTATTTCCCGCTGATGGATGGCGCCGGTGACAAGAGCAAACTCACCCACCGCTTCCTCGTCGTCTCCAACATGAAGGTGGCGGACCCCACCAACATCATCACCGGCAACGCACGGGTCGTGCGGCCGCGCCTGGCCGATGCCAAGTTCTTCTTCGAGACCGACAAGAAGACGCCGCTGTCGGCACGCATCGGCAAACTGTCGCGCGTCGTGTATCACAACAAGCTGGGCAGCCAGGGCGAGCGCGTCGACCGTTTGATCAAGCTCGCCGCCACCATCGCGCAACGCATCGGCGCCGACGTGTCGCAGGCGGAACGCGCAGCCCTGTTGGCGAAGGCCGACCTGGTGACCGACATGGTCGGCGAATTCCCCGAATTGCAGGGCATCATGGGCCGCTACTACGCGCTGGCCGACGGCGAGCCGGCTGCCGTGGCCGACGCCATCCAGAGCCACTACCAGCCGCGCTTCAATGGCGATACGCTGCCGCAAGGGCCGGTCGCCTGCGCCGTCGCTCTGGCCGACAAGCTCGATGCGCTGGTCGGCTTCTTCGGGATCGGCCAGATTCCCACCGGCGACAAGGACCCCTTCGGCCTGCGCCGTGCCGCGCTGGGCGTCTTGCGCATCCTGATGGAAACGCCGCTGGCACTGTCGCTGCCGGAACTGATCGACGACGCTGCCGCCGGCTTCGCGCCGGAACTGTTCAGCGGCGATTGGCGTGTCGCCAGCGCCGACTTTTTCAGGGAGCGCCTGCGCCACATGTTGCGCGACGCGGGGCACGACCATAAGGCCGTCGACGCCGCGCTGGCCCTGGACCCGGCACGCATCGACCAGATTCCGGCCAAGCTCGCCGCAGTCAAGGCCTTCGCGTTGCTGCCCGAGGCCGAGGCGTTGGCCGCCGCCAACAAGCGCATCGTCAATATCCTGAGAAAGTCCGGCGCCGAAGCCGGCGCCATGGTGGACGTTTCGCTGTTGAAAGAAGACGCCGAGAAAGCACTGTTCGCTGCCGTCGCGGCAACCGCGCCCGGCATCGAGGCGCAACTCGCCGCCAGCGACTACACGGCCGCACTTAAAGCGTTGGCCGGACTGCGCGGCGCGGTCGATGCCTTCTTCGACGGCGTCATGGTGATGGCCGAGGATGCGCCGACGCGCGCCAACCGGCTGGCCCTGCTGTCGCAACTCGCCGGCCTGATGAATCGGGTGGCGGACATTTCGAAGCTTTCCAGCTAGCCGGCGCGGCATGACAAACAAAGCCGCTTTTGCACGGATGTTTCGCCCTGCCGCCTTGCCTGCTCTGGGGAAAATGGACTCATGAAACTTGTCATCCTCGACCGCGACGGCGTGATCAACCACGACTCCGACCAGTACATCAAGTCGCCGGAGGAGTGGAAGCCGATTCCCGGCAGCCTCGCCGCCATTGCCCGCCTCAATCAGGCCGGCTATCGCGTGGTGGTGGCAAGCAACCAGTCGGGCGTCGGCCGCGGCCTGTTCGAGACCGATACGCTGATTGCCATCCACGAAAAGATGCTGAAGGCGCTCGCGCAAGTCGGCGGCCACATCGACGCGATCTTCTTCTGCCCGCACACCAATGCCGACAATTGCGATTGCCGCAAGCCCAAGCCCGGCATGTTCCGCGAGATCGCCTCGCGCTTCAATGCCGACCTGGCCGGCGTACCGGCGATCGGTGACAGCTTGCGCGACCTGCAGGCGGCCGCCGCCGTCGGTGCGCAGCCGATGCTGGTGCTGACCGGCAAGGGCCGCAAGACCGTCGATGATCCTGCACTGCCGCCGGATACGCTGGTGTTTCCCGATCTGGCCGCCGCGGCCGCACACATCGCGCATTGATGGCGGTATTCCGTTCCCTGCTGTTCATGCTGATCCTGCTGGTGGTGACGCCGCCCTACACGCTGTGCGTGCTGTTCTTCTGGCCGCTGCCGCATCACGTCCGACGCCAGTCGGTGGTGCCCTGGGTCAACTTCACCATCTGGCTGGTCAAGCACGTGCTTGGCATTCCCTATCGGCTGCTTGGCGCCGAGAACATTCCGGCCCACGCTTGCGTCGTCTTGTGCAAACACCAGTCGGCCTGGGAAACGCTGATGTTGCAGGAAGTGTTCAAGGACACGGTGTTCGTCTGGAGGAAGGAAATCAAGTACCTGCCCTTCTTCGGCTGGGCGCTGGCGGTGACGCCGATGATCGAGACCGATCGCAGTGCGAGCAAGTCCTCGCTCAAGCGCCTGGTTGACCAGGGCCGCGATCGTCTCGCCAACGGCTATACCGTGATCATATTCCCCGAGGGCACCCGCTCGCAGCCGGGATCGAAGAATCGCTACAAGGGTGGCGGTGCACTGCTGGCGGTTCAGACCGGCACGCCGGTGGTTCCCGTCGCACTCAATTCGGGCGAATTCTGGGGCCGCAACGCCTTGTTCAAGAAGAGCGGCACCGTCACCGTCAGCGTCGGCCCCGCCATCGACCCGACTGGGCTCACCGCCAACGAGGTGCTGAGCCGCGCCGAAGCGTGGATCGAAGCGGAGATGATCAGGATCAGTCCGCATCTGTATGGAAGTGCCGCATGACCGCCACAGCCAACCGCAGCCCGCAACTCAAGCTGAAACTCGACAGCGCCCCCGATGCCGCCACGCGCTGGCACGACGGCGCGGCGCTGACCTTTCTCGGCGGCAGCCTGCGGCTGGTGCTCGGCACGCAGCATCAGGAAGCCTTGCGCGAAGGCGACACGCTCGACCTGCCGCTGCCGCCGCAGGCCACCCCGCGCCAGATCCAGGATCGTGCCGAAGCCTGGCTGCGCGACGAAGCCAAGCGCGTCCTGCTGCAGGTCATCGAGCAGAAGTCGGCGTTGGCGGGACGGCGGGCGCCGCGTCTGGCGCTCTCGTTTGCCGCGCGCGGCCACTGGGTCGACGTGCATGGCAGCGATTCCTTGCGCTGCAACTGGCGCCTGATCGAACAGCCGATGGCGGTCATCGAGCAGGCGATTGCCCGCGCCATCGCCGCCTTGCCGCCTGAACAAAACGGCTTCGATCTTTTCGGACACTCGTCGATCACCCCGGCACGCTAGGCACAACCGGCCCGATGTTTCTCGAGCAACTCAAGCTGTTCCGCCTGCCCTCGCCGCCGCCTGAAACAAAGGCGCGCCATCTGCTGATCGGCGGCCGCATCATCGACTACCGGCTCAAGAGCGGCGCCAAGCGGCTGACGATGACCATCGACGAGCGAGGCCTGCGCATCGGCGCGCCGCGTCGCATGTCCCTGACGGAAATCGAAGCCTTCGTCCAGGGTCACGGCGACTGGGTGCTGAAGAAGCTCGGCGAACTGGCCAAGGTCAGCCAGCCGCGTCACCTCACCATCAAGGACGGCACGCGCCTGCCGCTGCTCGACACTGAAGCCGAAGTGCGCGTCCTGCCCGGCGCCAACCGGGTGCGCTGGATCGGTAACGTGCTGGTGCTCGAAGCACGGCCCGCAGCGGACCTCGCCCCTTTGGCGACACGTGCGCTGCAGAAGCGGGCACTCACCCATTTTGGCGGGCGGCTCGCCCACTACACCGGCCAGCTCGATCTGGCCGTGCCCAAACTGGCGCTTTCGTCGGCCCATACGCGCTGGGGCAGTTGCAGCCGGGAAAGCGGCATCCGCGTCAATTGGCGACTGATCCACATGCCGACTCACCTCGGCGATTATGTGGTGGCCCACGAAGTCGCGCACCTCCTTGAAATGAACCACAGCAAACATTTCTGGTCCGTGGTCGGCTCGCTCTACCCGGACTGGAAGGCCGCGCGCAGCGAACTCAAGCAGCGCGCCACTTCCCTTCCAATCCTTTGAAGAGGTTCCCCATGCGAATCCTGCACACCATGTTGCGCGTCGGCAATCTCGACAAATCGCTGGCCTTCTACACCGACGTGCTCGGCATGCGCCTCCTTCGGCGCAACGACTACCCGGAGGGAAAGTTCACCCTCGCCTTTGTCGGCTTTCAGGACGAGAAGGACGGCGCCGTGATCGAGTTGACCCACAACTGGGGCGTCGACCGCTACGAGATCGGCACCGGCTACGGCCACATCGCGCTGGCAGTTGAAGACGCCTACGCGGCCTGTGACGCCATCCGTCAGCGCGGCGGCAAGGTCACCCGCGAAGCCGGGCCGATGAAGGGCGGCAGCACGGTGATCGCCTTCGTCGAGGACCCGGACGGCTACAAGATCGAGCTGATCCAGAAGAAGGGCTAGCTTCGCCCTGAAGCAGGGGCGTCAGGAATTCCTGCATCAAACCAGCCCGCCGATTACGTCGCCACCTTTCCCTGCCGCTGTATCGAGTACGTCCAATACTTCTCGTCCTCCGGCAAATACCTGGCCTTGCAACGCGTGTTTTCAGCAGCGCCCGACAGGAAGTTGCCGATCCCGGTCATTTTCCAATCCTGGTCCTTGAACCCGCAGATCCTGTTGATCGGTTCCCTGATTTCCCTGACCGTGGCCAGGAGCTGGCTCGTGCTGATTGCGACTTCGACGACCCTGCCGGCGGCATCAAAGCGTGCATTGGCCTTGCTCACCGGCAGGCCGTTCCACCGATCGTCCTTCTGCACGCCGCCGCTTTCTGCCAGCGCATCCCATTGAGCCCTTGTCCCGCCAAAGGGGTTGAAGACTTCCTCCAGGGCGGCACGCCCGTCACCGATGGAAGCCCCGCTCGGCGCTACGAACCAAAACAGAACTGCCGCCAAAGTTGATAGGGCGGCGATCGGATAAGTCATTTTGCGCATGGTCTTGTCCTCCATTGATCGAGTGCCTGACTACGTTCAATATCTGGTATTCCGTTCCATCCAGCAGCAGCGTATGCCGATAGGCTGAGACCTCATCGGCGCGAATCTGTATGGTTACGCGGGTGGAGAGCTCTCGCACCTCAAGGCGATCGTCTGCATCGAAGGAACGCCGGCATACCCGCCGGGGAGCGCCTACGGTCGTCATCAACAACTGATATTGGTTGCTCATCATCCATCTCCTCTGACACCGAGAAATTCGGATGGGTGCAGTTTTCATCATCGCGAGGCTGCCAGCCAGTGTCGCCAAAGCCCGACACTCCGGAGGCGGCCGGCGCGGTGATGCAACTCGCGACAAGTGATAGAGTTTGTCCGCATCAACGCCCTGCCATCGATGCTCCGATCGCCAGAACATGAACCCCGGAACCTGCCATGGATGAACAAGCCCCGGACTCCGCGCTACAGGAGCCCGACCTCGATCGCATCGCGCGCGAGGTCGGCATTCCGCCCTGTCCCGCAATCCTCGGTCGCTTCTCCGCCGAAATGCAGCAGCCGGAACCCGACATGCGCAGACTGGCCGAACTCATCGGCGCGGATATCGCCCTCTCGGCCGCGCTGCTGAAACTCGTCAATTCACCCTTCTATGGTCTGCGCACCAAAGCCACCAACGTACATCAGGCACTCTCGATCATCGGGCTGCGCGCCGGCGCCAACCTTGTTACCGGGCTGATCCTGCGCCAGGCCTTCCCGGCAGGCGGTAATGCCCTGATGCAGCGCTTCTGGGACAAATCTTCCGGCATTGCCGCCGCCGCCCTTGTGGCTGCGCGCAAAATCTCCGGCATCGATCTCGACGAAGCCCATACCTACGCCTTGTTCCGCGATTGCGGCATGCCGGTCATGATCAGCAAGTTCAACGACTACGCCAATATTATCGACCGGCTCGAACACGTCCCCGGAGCGCAGGTGACTGCCCTCGAACAGACGGCCTACCAATACAGCCACGCACGCGTCGGCTATGCGCTCGCCCGCGGCTGGCTGTTGCCCGAGCCTTTCTGCCGCGCAATTCTGTACCACCACGATTTTGATAAAGTCGCCACCGGCCGCCGCGAAGTCGAACCCGCCAACCGCAAGCTCATCGCCTTCGGCCTGCTGATGGAGCAACTGGCGACCTTGCGCTCCGGTGGTGGCGTTTGCCCGGATTGGGAATCCGGCGAACAGTTCGTTCTCGAAACCTTGAAAATCACGCCGGATGACATCATCGCGCTGGCGCAGGAACCCGGGGGCGAAGCGGACTGAAATGCCGCCGGTACTCCGTTCGGCCATATGCAGCCTTTCCCCACGCCGGATACTCCAATTAAACGGCCGATCATGCGCACCAACCGAATAAAGATGTCGAGCCAAAACGCGGCAAACTCAATGGCCGCCGTTCTTGATCGGCATCAATTTTTTAAACGATTTGTGCCTGTCTATGCCTTTAGTTGGATTTCCTTTCCCGTCGCTAGCGCGCATAGTTGGCTTGCGGCTTCGGCGACAGTTTGTCGCGAAGAAGCGGAACACTAAATGCGGAGAGTGCGACGAGGCATCCCGCCCAGATTTTTAGCTGCTTAGCTCATACCGGATAGCGTAGTCTTCTTTACGAGTACGCGGATCATGGTCTTCGCTTCGCG
>JBIJDI010000422.1:0-2537 GCA_044344235.1 Sulfuritalea sp.
TCGATCCGCGTGCCAAGCTGATGAGCAAGGTTTGCGCTGACGTTCTAGCCGAACTGGGCCTGGAGAACGATCGCCTGTTCAAACTGGCCAAGGAGTTGGAGAAGATCGCTCTCGAGGATCCCTACTTCGTCGAGAAGAAGCTCTATCCGAACGTCGATTTCTATTCCGGTATAGTACAGAAGGCGCTGGGCATCCCGACCTCGATGTTCACCTGCATCTTCGCCCTGGCGCGTACCGTCGGTTGGATGACGCAGTGGGAAGAAATGATTACCGATCCGGAATACAAGATCGGTCGTCCGCGCCAACTCTACATCGGTGCAGGTCGCCGCGACGTTACGCCGCTGGCCAAGCGTTAAGCCGTCGTCATAATCCAAAGGGGGGCCTATGACGCCCCCCGTTTTTTTCCCCTCATTCAGGATCAGGTGATGCAATGATGAAGCAGATGCTGTCCAATTCGTATCTGTTCGGCACCAATACGCCTTACATCGAAGCGCTGTACGACGCCTATCTCGCCAATCCGGCTTCCGTCGAGCCGGTCTGGCGTGACTATTTCGACAAGCTCGGCACGCTGCCGGGCGCCGGCAACTACACCGGGCCGGATGTCGCCCACTATCCGGTAATCACATCGTTTGCCCAGCGTGCCAAGGACGGTACCCTGCAGGAGTCGTCCCGCGCCGCGAGTTCCGACGGCAAGCAGATCAAGGTGTTGCAGTTGATCAATGCCTATCGCTTTCTCGGCAATCGCTGGGCGCAACTGGATCCCTTGAAGCGCAGCGAACGTCCGTCGATTCCGGAACTGGAGCCGTCCCACTACGGATTCACCGAAGCAGATCTTGGCCAGGTATTCCAGACGGGATCGTTCGCCGCGGTGCCCGAAAACGCCACCCTGAGGGAAATCCTCGAGGCGTGCCGGCAGACGTTTTGCGGGACCATCGGCGCCGAGTTCATGTACCTGTCCGATGTGGGTCAGAAACGCTGGCTGCAGAGCAAGCTGGAACCCGTTCGCTCGACGCCGGCCTATAGTCCCGAAGACAAGAAGCGCTTCTTGGTGCAACTGACGCACGCTGAAACGCTGGAGCGCTACCTGCACACCAAATACGTGGGCCAGAAGCGCTTCTCGCTCGAAGGCGGCGAATCGCTGATACTCGCCATGGATCAGCTGATCCGCACCGCCGGGATTGTCGGCGTTCAGGAGATGGTCATCGGCATGGCCCACCGCGGCCGTCTCAACGTTCTGGTCAACACCTTGGGCAAGCAGCCCTCGATGCTGTTCGACGAGTTCGAAGGCAAGAAGAAGCAGGCCTTGTCGGCGGGTGACGTCAAGTACCACATGGGTTATTCATCGGACGTTGGCACACCGGGCGGCCCGGTGCATCTGACCTTGGCCTTCAACCCGTCGCACCTCGAAATCGTTAATCCCGTGGTGGTCGGTTCGGTGTATGCGCGGCAGGTGCGCCGTGGCGCCGAGGGCAAGAAGCAGGCGTTGCCGGTGCTTATTCACGGCGACGCGGCGGTGGCTGGCCAGGGTGTCAACCAGGAGATGCTCAACTTCTCCAATACCCGTGGCTATGGCACCGGCGGCACCATTCATATCGTGGTCAACAACCAGATCGGCTTTACGACGTCGGATCTGCGCGACTACCGTTCCTCTTTATATTGCACCGACATCTTCAAGATGATCGAGGCGCCGATTTTCCACGTCAATGGCGACGATCCGGAAGCCGTAGCGCTGGTCACCCAGATCGCCATGGAGTACCGCCAGGAATTCAAGAAGGACGTGGTGATCGACATTGTCTGCTTCCGCAAGCTCGGCCACAACGAGCAGGACGAGCCGATGGTGACGCAGCCGCTGATGTACAAGAAGATCGCGCAGCATCCCGGCACGCGCAAGCTGTATGCGGACAAACTCGCGGCACAGGGCGTGATCGCAGACGGTGACGCCGAGCAGATGATCAAGGACTACCGTGCGGCACTCGACGAAGGCCGTCACCTGATCGACCCGGTGATCAGCGACTACCAGAGCAAGTTCTCTATCGACTGGACGCCCTACATCAACGTGCCTTACAGCGAGAAGTGCGACACCACGGTTTCGATGACCGAGATGCAACGTCTGGCCAAGCGGCTCACGACCATCCCGCTTAATTTCACGCTGCATTCCCGCGTGCAGAAGATCATCGACGATCGCAAGCTGATGGGCGAGGGCAAGGCGCCGGTGGACTGGGGCATGGGCGAAAACCTGGCCTATGCTTCGCTGGTTTCCGCCGGCTACAACATTCGCGTCTCGGGTGAAGACGTCGGGCGCGGCACCTTCTTCCATCGCCACGCCGCCTTGCACGACCAGAATCGCGAGAAGTGGGATGAGGGCACCTACTGGCCGCTGCAGAACATCCAGGAAAACCAGGGCCGCTTCATGTGCTTCGACTCGGTGCTGTCCGAGGAAGCCGTGCTCGCCTTCGAATACGGCTTCGCCACGGCGGCCCCGAACGAAATGGTGGTCTGGGAAGCGCAGTTCGGCGACTTCGCCAATGGCGCCAAGG
>JBIJDI010000077.1:0-9382 GCA_044344235.1 Sulfuritalea sp.
TACAACAGATTGGTTTTTCCAGTGATTTCTTTCTTGTCATGCTCCGTGTGATCATGCAATTGCCGTGATTCGGGCTCCAATTCGGGTCTGACCGGCGCTCACAAGGAGTGCATGATGAAATCGACTGACACTTACAACGACATAAAGGAAGTCAATCTCTCCTATCTGATGCTGGCGCAGAACATGGTCCGTTCGGATCGCGAAGTGGCCATTTTCAGACTGGGTATCAGTGAAGAGATTGCAGACTTGCTTGGGCGCCTCACGCCGGGCCAGGTTCTGAAAATGGCCAGCTCCGACATGCTGCTGTGCAACTTCCGCTTTGAAGACACCCTGCTGCTTGATCTTCTCGCCAATCACGAACGTGATCGCGGCGTGGGGCATCTGCATGCGGCGATTCTCGCTGCAGGCCGGCCGGTGGCGACAATGGCCTGAGAAGGCTGTCATTCGATTCAAGCGTCAAGCTGCGGAGGTTCATCATGCGTAACAAGTCTGTGATCATAGAAGCGAAGGATATTGGCCTGGCGATCGAATTGATCGAACTCGGTGCCCGACTGCAATTGCTCGAGGCGGAGACCAACCTCTCACGCGAGCGCTTGCTCAAACTCTACAAGGAAGTCCGCCACGAGTCGCCGCCCAAGGGCATGCTGCCGTTCTCCACCGACTGGTTCATGACCTGGCAGCCGAATATTCACGCCTCGCTGTTCATGGCCTATTTCCGCTTTCTCAAGACGCACACGCAGCTGACCGGGCTGGAACTGATCATCAAGTCGTACCGGATGTATCTTGACCAGATCAAGCGTGGCGGCATGGATACGGTGCTCTCGCTGACGCGGGCGTGGACCATGGTGCGGTTTTTCGACGCCAACATGCTGCAGATGGCCACCTGTCGCGAATGCGGAGGTGAATTCGTCGCCCACGCTTACGATCCTACCCGCGGCTATGTGTGCGGCCTCTGCCACATGCCGGCCCGCGCCGGCAAGACACGACGTGCCGCCGAAGCGGCGGCAGCCAGCGCGGCAGTCGCCGCTGCCTGAGCCGTCTTCAGACCTGATCGCCCAGTAGATCTTCGCGTTGCCCGACGCGCTCCTCCGGCAGGCCGGAAGGAGCGCGTTTTGTCGTCGGCATCCCGACAAGGACGGGCTTTGGCGTGCCGCCGGCGCCGGCTCTCAACATCGATTGTCGCCAGCCCGCTGTTTGCCGTTATGATTGCGGTTCACGCAAGCGGCGCGGCCGTATTGCGGCGTAGAAAAAACAACAGCTCGGGGTAGGGTCAAAGATGTTACTGCTCGTTGGGTACGCGATCATTCTGGTAGCTTCTCTCGGCACCTACGCCGTGCACGGCAGTCTGGCTGCGCTGTGGGTGCCAATGGAGTATCTGGCGATTGTCGGGCTGACCATCGGCGGGTTCATCGCTGCCAACGGCAGCAAGGCGGTCAAGGCCACCCTCAAAGCCTTGCCGACCGTGTTGAAGGGTTCCCACCTCAACAAAGCCGTCTACATGGATCTGCTGGCAATGCTCTACGAGATCCTCTCCAAGGTGCGAAAGGAAGGGCTGATGTCGGTCGAGGGCGACATCGAGACTCCCGATAGCAGTCCCATTTTTTCGAAGTATCCCAAGATTCAGCATGATCACCACGTCATGGAGTTCATCTGCGACTACCTGCGCATGATGGTGGGCGGCAACCTGAATGCCTTTGAAATCGAAAACCTGATGGATATCGAAATTGAAACCCATCACCAGGAAGCTCATGTGCCCGCGCACGTGATGTCGAAGGTGGCCGATGCAGTGCCCGCCTTCGGTATCGTCGTTGCGGTCATGGGCGTGGTCAACGTCATGGGATCGGTCGGATCGCCGCCGGCCGTGCTCGGCAAGATGATTGGCGGCGCCCTAGTCGGCACCTTTCTCGGCATTCTGGTTTCCTACGGTTTCGTGGCGCCGGTTGCCGGTCAGCTGGAACAGAAATGCGAAGAAGAAGGAAAGATCTACCAGGTCATCAAGTCCGTTCTGCTGGCCAGCATGAATGGCTATGCGCCGCAGGTAGCCGTCGAGTTCGGGCGCAAGGTGCTTTATTCGGGCGACCGGCCGACCTTCATCGAGCTCGAAGAAGATCTCAAGGCGCGCAAGGGCAAGTAAGGGCTGTCCCTTGACGCGAGCAACCGACGATGAGTGACGACACCCAGCAACCAATCGTCGTAAAGAAAATCAAGAAGGGCGGCGCTGGCGCGCACGGTGGCGCCTGGAAGATTGCGTACGCCGACTTCGTTACGGCGATGATGGCCTTCTTCCTGTTGATGTGGTTGCTGGGGTCAACCTCGCAGGGAGACCTCAACGGCATTGCCGAGTTTTTTCAGAACCCGCTGAAGGTTTCCTTGGCCGGCGGTTCGGGCTCGGGCGACTCGTCATCGGTGATCGCAGGTGGCGGCACGGACCTCACGGCGACTCATGGTCAAGTGAAGAAGGGCGAGATCGTCGCGGAAAAGAAGACCATCAATCTGCAAAAGCTGAAAGCCGATTTCGAGCGGGTTGAAAAGACCCGACTCGAGACTTTGAAGGGCGAACTTGAGGCGTTGATTAACGCCAGCCCCGCGCTGAGCCAGTTCAAGAACCAGTTGCTGCTGGATATCACCACCGAAGGCCTGCGCATCCAGATCGTGGACGACAAGAATCGTCCCATGTTCGATTCGGCCAGTTCCGACGTGAAGCCCTACACGCGGGTCATTCTGAGGGAAATTGGTGTGGCCTTGAACAAGGTGGAGAATCGCATCAGCCTTTCCGGCCATACCGATGCGCAGCCATTCGCCGGCGGCGATAAGGGCTTCGGCAACTGGGAGCTATCGACCAATCGGGCCAACGCGTCGCGTCGCGAGATGGTGGCCGGCGGTATGGACGATGCCAAAGTCATGCGCGTGGTCGGGCTCGCCTCTACCGCTCTTTTCGACAAGCAGCAGCCCTACAGTCCCGGCAACCGCCGCATCAGCATCGTCGTCCTCAACAAGCGAACCGAGGAAGCGATCCTCGCCGACGGCCGGCAGACGGAGGACGAGGTCACGCCGGAGATCGATGCGAAAGTTCCCGGCGCGCCTGCCTCCGCCGCAGGAAGATAAATGGCAGAAACCATTGTAAGTAAACTAGTTCGAGAATTGTTTGGCCGGGCCTTGGCTGGCAGGCCTTGTTCGCTTTATCGGGCGCGGTTAGCAACATAGAAATACTTTATATTGAAAGAATTTGTGCGTGCTAGCATAAGCACTCGTCACCGAAAACTTATTTGTGAATAAAACTGTCCGTTCATCGGGCAGTTTGTAGTCGGGGCCCAGAAAACTGCCTCGCCTGTGAAATCTGCTAACGCAATGCGTTAGCAGGAACATGGAGCGAAGCTTGGATAGATACCACCCCGCAGCTGGTACTGGTCGTGACGCGTCCCCTTCCGGGGAAAGCATCGATCCAAAGTACAGCATAGGCATCCCCGAGATGGACGCCCAGCACGCCCGCTGGATTGGCCTCATCGAAAAGTTCAGGTCGGTCGGTTCCGCACACCTCATGGATCGGGCCGGAATCAACGCGGCAATCCATGCGCTGGGACAACTGCTGAAATACACACAAAGCCATTTTGCCAGCGAAGAGCAGTTCATCGCCGCGCACAACTTTCCCGATCTCGAAGCCCACAAAAAGCAGCATCGCGAACTCGAGGCCGTACTGGTCAAACTTTTGGACCACGCGCACGCGCACGCGACCGGCGGCACGCCGCTGAAGCTCAACCTCTTTGCCACCGTCTGGCTGCTGGAGCACATCATGCAGGAAGACGACAAGTACGCCCGCTTCATTCTGGGCAAGCCTTCGTTGTAAGACTATCGTGCCGACTATCGCAAAAAAAGCCGAACTGGATGCGATGGACCTTCGCCGCAAGATCTTGCTGGTTGACGACAGCAAGACCTTCCATGGAATGTTCAAGGCTGCGCTTGGCGATAGCGATTGCGAACTGTTTGTCTGCGACGATGGTCGTGAGGCGCTGGACCTGATCGGCGCACGCTACATCGACTTCGTCTGCTCCGGTTTTTACCTGCCTGACATGGATGGCATCGAGCTTTGCCGGCGCGTGCGCCTCCTGACCAAATGCGCCAGCAAGCCTTTCGTGCTGTTGACTTCCGTCGATCGCGCCGACGCCCTGGCAAAAGCACTGCCGGCGGGCGTAACCGACGTCTTTCACAGGAACGACATCGGACAGTTGCTGGCTTTCATCAAGCGTTTTCCTTCGTCGAACGAGCGCCTCGACGGGCGCGTGCTCTACGTCGAGGACAACCGGAGCCAGCGGGCCGTGCTCAAGGCAACTCTGGAGCAGAGGGGGCTGACGGTTGACGCCTTCGCTTCGGCCGACGACGCCTGGCAGAATTTCCAGAGCCATGACTACGATCTGGTGCTGACCGACATCGTTCTGGACGGCACCATGAGCGGTCTGGCCTTCGTCAATCGGATCCGTCGCCAAGCCGGCGAAAAAGGCGATACGCCGATCATCGCGGTGACGGCATTCGACGACAAGACGCGCCGCATCGAACTGTTCAATCTGGGTGTGACGGACTACATCCTGAAGCCGGTGGAGGAAGAAGAGCTATACGTGCGCATTGGTGGTCTGCTGAAGATGCGCCGCCTCATGCGGGAAATCGAACTCGAACGCCGTCAGCGCCACGCAGGCGAGCTGGCTCTGAGCGATGTGCGCCTGCAAGCCGTCCTCGATGCCAGCCCGGATGCAATGCTGATCAGCGACGAGTCGGGAGCCATTGTGCAAGCAAACCCGCAGATCGAACACCTGCTCGGCTATGCGGCTGCCGAACTGATCGGCCGCTCGATCGATGACCTGGTGCCGGAGCGCTTTCGCCTTGCGCATCCGCGGCTGCGCGCCGAGTTCGCTGCTTCGCCAGTCGCGCGAAGCATGGGATACGGACGGATGGTCAGGGCGCTCCGAAAGGACGGCAGCGAATGTGACGTGGAAATCAGCCTGAGCCGAATACAAACGGAACAGGGCTTTCTTTTCGTCAGTGCCTTGCACGACATCACCGAACGCAGGCAGGCAGAGTCTGCATTGCGAAACTCGGAGGCTCGCTATCGCAGTTTCGTCGCCGACTTGCCTCTCGGCGTCGTGATTACCCAGGATGGTCTGATCAAGTACGCCAACCAGACCACGGTAGAAATGATCGGCTATCCCGAGAACGAACTAGTGGGCCGACCGTTCCTTCCCTTCGTTGCAGAAGCAGATCGTCCACGGCTGATGGACCTGCATCAACGCCGCATGAACGGCGAAGAGGTCGAGCGATCCTACGTGGTCGGCATGGTCCGCAAGGACGGCGACGTCAGGTTGTGGCAAGGCTACGTCAACACCATCGATTGGGAAGGCAGGCCATCGGGGCTGGGCAGTTTCGTCGACATCACCGATCAAAGGCAGACCGAGGCCGATCTCCGCATTGCCGCCATCGCGTTCGAGGCGCAGGAAGGCATTGTTGTTACCGATGCCGATGACGTGGTTCTGCGGGTCAATTACGCCTTCACTGAAATCACCGGCTACAGCGCCGAGGAAGTCATCGGCAAGAGGATGAATTTTCTGAAATCTGATCGCCATGACGAGCGCTTCTGGACTGCGATGTGGAACATCATCGTGAACGACGGCGCGTGGCAAGGTGAAATCTGGAATCGGAACAAGAATGGCGAAGTGCATCCCCACCTGGTGGGGATTTCTGCAGTGAAGGGAATCGACGGTGCGATCAGCCACTATGTCGGCACCTATACCGACATCACCGAGCGCAAGCGCACGGAGGACGAACTGAGCTTGATGGCCAAGGTGTTCACCGAAAGCGACCAGGCGATCGTCATCACCGATGCCGAAGCGCGTATCGTCAAGACCAACGCGGCTTTCAGCCGGCTGACGGGTTATGCCTCGGAAGAGGTCGTCGGGAAAGACCCAAAAATGCTTTCGGCAAACCTGACGCCCCCAGAGACTTTTCAGGCGATGTGGTCGTCACTCGAAGAAAGTGGCGGCTGGGCAGGTGAACTGTGGGATCGACGCAAGACCGGCGAGATCTACCCTAAATGGTTGTCCATTGCCGCCGTCCGCGACAAGACCGGAGCGACAACCCACTACGTCGGCAGTTTTGCAGATATCTCTGAACGCAAGGCGGCAGAAACCAGAATCAAGTTCCTGGCACATCACGATGCCCTGACCCATCTCCCTAACCGGTTGAACCTTCATGAGCGGCTGGCGCAAGTCATCAACCTGGCCAAGCGCGGCAACACGAAATCAGCGGTGTTGATGATTGATCTGGATCGCTTCAAGGTCATCAACGATACCCTCGGCCATCACATTGGTGACCAACTTCTGATTGAGGTGGCGCATCGTCTGACGCAGTCCGTCAGGGAAACCGACATTGTCGCGCGTCTGGGCGGAGACGAGTTCGTGGTCGTTCTGTCGACCATGGATTCTGCTGTCGATGCGGCCACCGTGGCCGACAAGATTGTGCGGACCGTTTCGACTCCCTATCTGATTGCCAATCAGGAGTTGCGCACCAGTCCGAGCATCGGCGTCTGCCTCTTTCCGGACGACGCCACCGAGATCGGCGAACTGATCAAGTATGCCGACGTGGCCATGTATGCGGCCAAAGCCCGCGGCGGGTGCAATCATCAGTTCTTCACCACCAGAATGAACCTGGCAGCGACCAGTCGTATGGCGATAGAGGCCGATTTGCGAATAGCTCTCGAGCAACAGCAGTTCGTGCTGCATTACCAGCCGCAACTCGACCTGAGAACCGGTCGGTTGATGGGTGTCGAGGCATTGGTGCGCTGGCAGCACCCGAGCCGGGGTCTGATTCCGCCGATGGAATTCATTCCGATTGCGGAAGAAACCGGATTGATCGCGGCTATAGGCGCATGGGTGTTGCAGGAGGCGTGCAGGCAACTGAAGGAATGGCAGGAAGACGGCATTGTGCACATCCGCATGTCGGTCAACTTGAGCGCCGTTCAGTTTCTCGATAAAACGCTTCCCGACCAGGTCCAGGCCGCGCTGGGCAGAGCCGGTTTGGCCCCCGAGTATCTCGATCTCGAAGTCACCGAATCGATGGCGATGGACTCGCCTGCCGACACCATCTCAAGCCTGAAGCTGCTTGCCGCGGGCGGCATCTTTCTGTCCATGGATGACTTCGGCACCGGCTACTCGTCGCTGGCCCACCTGAAGCTGTTTCCGCTCCATGTGTTGAAGATCGACCGTTCGTTTGTCAAGGACATCGAAGCCGATCCTGACGATGCGGACATTTGCGATGTGATTGTCCTGCTGGCACACAAGCTCGGACTGGAAGTCATCGCCGAAGGGGTGGAGACGGCAGCCCAGCTGAAGTTCCTGATCAGTATCGGCTGCGAAAAGATTCAGGGGTATTTGCTTAGCAAACCCTTGCCGGCTGACCAGGCCAAAGCCTTCATCACGGGCCATGCGCCAATCTCGGAAGTGGGCCATGTCGATCTGTGGCAGGGCTGCGGCGAAAGGGTCGGCGAGGAGGCGATTCGCGGCGACCAACGGCAAATGAGTATCATAGCGCCTGCCGCTGTGGCGGATCGACAAACCTGAGTAGAATCCACTCACCATGAATTTCCTCAACAAGAATCTCGGGCTCGGCCTCGGCTGGGTCATTCTCGTCGGCAGCGGCGCTTCGTTTGCGTCCGGTGGCGGCCTCGGCCTTTCGACATGGGTCGCCCTGCTGCTGGTCGGGATTGGCTGGCAGGCCATAGCGACGCTGACGGGCAACGGGTCCGCCAAACTTGCCGCAGAAGAGCAGCGCATCAAGGATGAAGAGCAGGCCTTGCTGGTGGAGTTCCGCCGCCTGCTGGAGGAGTGCTCGAGCCAATTTTCGAAGCAGATGGATGTCGCGCGCGGCGAGTTGTCCCAGGTGCAGGGCTTGTTGTCGGCCGCCATTGCCAGCCTGGCGGACAGCTTCCACAGCATGCACGAGCATACCCGCCGGCAGCGTGACGTGACGGTTTCCGTCGCGGCCGGAGGCGACAACGAAATGAGCACTCGGCAGTTTGACAATTTCGTCTCCGACACCTCGGCCGTGATGCAACGGGTGGTGGACAGCATTGTCGGCAACAGCAAGCTGGGGATGGAGCTGGTCGACTTGACCGAGAACATCTCGGCGCGAACGCAGGACGTGCAGTCGATCCTGTCGGAAATCGGCGCGATCGCCAAGCAGACCAACCTGCTGGCACTGAATGCGGCCATCGAAGCGGCACGTGCCGGCGAAGCGGGGCGCGGCTTTGCCGTGGTGGCCGACGAAGTGCGAACTCTTTCGGAGCGGACGGGGCAGTTCAGCCAGCAGATCAACAAGGTGATCCAGAACATGCAGGTCACCGTCAAGCAGACCGAAGTGGCTATCCAGCGCATGTCCAGCCAGGATCTCGGCTTTGCCTTCGAGTCGAAGAAGAGGGTCGAAGAGATCATCACGACCATGGAGGCGCAGAATCAGCAGCGCATTGTTGCCCTCGGGCAGCTCGGCGGTATCGCCGACGACGTCGATGTGCAGGTCGGCCGTGCGGTGACCGCACTGCAGTTCCAGGACCTCGTGTCTCAGCTGCTCGGCCATGTCGGGCGGCGGGTTGACGCGATCGACGAGGCCTCGCGACATCTGGGCGAATTGGCGCAGAGCCTGCAGCGCAACGCGGAGACGGTCGGTGCTGCCGACGCGATGCGATCCCTGCAAGCGGAAACCCGCCACGTTGCGGATCGGCTCAGGGATCTCGAGCAGCTAACCGGGAACAGTCCCGTCAGCCAGCAGGGGTTGAATCAGGGTGGCATAGAGTTGTTTTGATCTTAGCTGTCGCGTGTTACTTAATGGAGTTCGCATATGTCCAAAACCATTCTTGCCGTTGATGATTCCGCTTCCATTCGCCAGATGGTTGCCTTTACCCTCAAGAGCTCCGGCTATGAAGTGGTCGAAGCCGTCGATGGCATGGATGGACTCGAAAAGGCCAAGTCGAAGAGCTTCAACCTCATCCTCACCGATCAGAACATGCCGCGCATGGACGGGCTGACACTGGTCAAGAATCTGCGCGCCCTGGCGCAGTATTCGACGACGCCGATTCTGATGCTGACCACCGAGTCGTCCGACGCCATGAAGGCTCAAGGCAAGGCCGCGGGGGCGACGGGCTGGCTGGTCAAGCCCTTCGATCCGCAGAAGCTGATCGAAGTGGTGAAAAAAGTCATTGGTTAAGACCCGAATCATCACCGGGAGGCCGCATGTCCATTGACATGAGCCAGTTCTATCAGGTGTTCTTCGAGGAAGCTCAGGAGCACCTCGACGGCATGGAGTCCCTGTTGCTGGAGCTTGACCTCGGCGACCCGGATCCAGAGCA